>DASQDS010000658.1:0-5619 GCA_035634075.1 Pilimelia sp.
GGCCGGCTCGCCGCGCCCCGACGCGAGCGCCGACTTCCGGCCGGGCGCCGACGGTGTCGGTGACCCGTACTTCCCCAAGTACGGCAACGGCGGGTACGACGTCGGCCACTACACCGTGAAGATCAAGTATGACCCGGCCACGGACCAGCTCAGCGGCGTCACCGACGTCGACGCCACGGCCACTGCCGACCTGTCCCGCTTCAACCTGGACCTCGCCGGGCTCACCGTGCGGGACCTCACCGTGGACGGCAAGGCCGCCCGGCACGAGCGCCAGGGCGACGAGCTCGTCGTCACCCCGGCCGCCGGCGTCACCAAGGGCACGCCGTTCCGCGCCCGCGTCACGTACGACGGCAAGCCCGCCGGCCTGAGCCGGCCCGGCCTCGGCGCCACCGGGTTCCTGCACACCGGCGACGGCGCGTTCGCGATCGGCCAACCCGAGTCCGCGACGACCTGGTATCCGGTCAACGACCACCCGGTCGACAAGGCCACCTACACGTTCGAAATCACGGCGCCCGACCAGCTCGCGGTCGTCAGCAACGGCGTGCTGACCGGCACCAGCCGCACCGACGGCTGGGCCACCTCCACGTGGGAGGTGCGCGCGCCGATGGCCAGTTACCTGAGTACGGTGGCGATCGGCGACTACCGGGTCGTGTCGAAGACCCACCGGGGCAAGCCGTTCGTCACCGCGATCGCCGGCTCGGTGCCGCGCGGCCGGACGGACGACGCGATGAGCCGCACGGGCGAGATCGCCGACTTCCTGGAACGGTGGTTCGGGCCGTACCCCTTCGACGCGTACGGCGGCATTGTCATCGACGACGACCGGGTCCGCTTCGCGCTGGAGACGCAGACCCGCCCCATCTACTCGAACACGTTCTTCGCCGGCGACGCCGACGGCACCTGGGTGGTCGCCCACGAGCTCGCCCACCAATGGTTCGGCGACAGCGTGTCGATCCGGCTGTGGAAGGACATCTGGCTGAACGAGGGCTTCGCCACGTACGCGCAGTGGCTGTGGATCGAGAAGGCCAGCGGTACCTCGGTGGCGGCCCAGTTCGACCGGGCGTACCAGGGGCTGGCCCGCTGGGACGTCCCGCCCGCCGAGCCGGGCGCCGGCGAGCTGTTCAGCGGCGCTGTCTACCAGCGCGGCGCGATGGCGGTGCACGCCCTGCGTGAGGCGGTGGGGGACGACGCCTTCACCCGCATCGTCCGGGCGTGGACGGCCGGCAAGCGCAACGCCAACGCGACGACCGCCGAATTCATCACCGTCGCGGAACGCGAATCCGGCCGCTCGCTGCGCCCGCTGTTCCAGTCGTGGCTCTACGGCAAAACCAAGCCCGCCAAGCCCTGACCGCCCGCCGATGGCGTCGCCGCCGACGACTTGCCGGACCTGGTCCGCGAGGCGATTCTGTCATGCCGACGATCCCATTGGCCGACGCAAAGAGGCGGCTGTCGTGCGTATCGATCACCGCGCCGAGGGCTACCGCGCGTAGCCGTCGGCGGCTTCGCGGCTTACCGGCGGACGACGAGTTCCGGGTGGCTGGCCATGAAGGCGGGGACGCGGTTGGCCCGCACCGCCGCCAGGAACTCCCGCCCGACCGGTTTCAGCTCCTCGCCGAGGTAGCCGCCGCCCCGGCCCACCGAGGCGCCCGGCAGGGCGACCAGCGTCATCGCCGCCGGGCGCACGCCGCGCAGCGCGTACGCGTAGTCGATGACCCGCCGGCCGCGGCCGTCGAAGGTCAGCGCGCCGCCGACCGCGCGCAGCACGGCGTCCAGCCGGGCCGGGTCGGTGGCCAGGCCGCGGTCGAGGATCTCGCCGGCCAGGGCCTTGACGAGCTGCTGCTGGTGGCGCTGGCGGGTGTAGTCGCCGCCGGTCAGGTAGCGCTGCCGGGCGTAGTCCAGGGCCTGCCAGCCGGTCAGGTGCCGGGTGCCCGGCTGGTAGACCATCTGCGGCCCCGTGTACCCGCCGGACACCGGCCGGCGGTGTTGCCCGTCCGGCTGGCGGTGCCGGGAGACCACCCGCTGGTCGACGTAGAGGTCGACGCCGCCGACGGCGTCCACCAGCTTGGTGAAGCCGCCGAAGTTCAGCACCGCGCCGGCGTCGAAGCGGGCGATGCCGGTGTACCTGCTGACCGTACGCGCGAGTAGTTGGAAGCCTTGTGCGGTGCTCGGCCGTGACGTGCCCGGCACCCGGCTGCCGTAGCTCATCGCGTGGGTGAGCTTGGTGCGCGCCCCGCCGAAGCGCGCCGGTGGGAAGGCCGGTATGTCGACGCGCAGGTCGCGGGGGAGGGAGAAGAGGTACGCCCGGTCCATGGTGGCCGGCACGTGCAGGATCAGCACCGCGTCGGCGTTGGGCCGCCAGGTGGGCACGCTGACCCGGGGGTCGATGCCGACCAGCAGGATGTTGAGCGGGCCGGTGATCCCGGCGCCCGGCTCGGGTGTCGGGCTGGGCGTGGGGGAGGGTGGCCGGTCGCTCCCGCCGGCGCCGGGCGTGGGGGTGGCGCTGCCGAAGAGGTCCGCGGACGGTACGTCGTAGCGCCCCTGCACGGCGCGTGCCACGGCCACCGTGCCGGCGAGGACGGCGATTGCGGCGACGACGGCCAGCACCCAGCGCAGCCGGCGGCCGTCGGTCGCCAGGCCCTTCGCCAGGCCCTTGAGGTTCGCCATCCGACGGTTCGCCATCCGACTCCTTTCCATCCATCGAGATCACCATCATGCCTCGCCGGGCGGCCACCCGGGACGGCCCGGTCGACGCCCGGGCGCTATAACTCATGGGCGACGGTGAGGGGAGGGGCGACGATGAGCTATCCGGAACCGCGTTACCTGGGCGAGGGCGGTGAGGTCACCGCGACGTACCGGCCGGCCGGGCAGGCGCCCGACCTGAGCTACGCCAGCGGCACGACCGTGCACTACCTGGCCACCGGCGCGGCCACGGACGGCCTGTTCGGCCTGTACCGGTGGGAGATGAGCGGCGCGCCCAGCGGCCCGGGCCCGCACTTCCACCGCTCGATCTCCGAGTCGTTCTTCATCCTGTCCGGCAGCGTGCGCATCTACGACGGCACCCGCTGGCTCGACACCGTCCCCGGTGACTTCGTGCACGTGCCCGCCGGCGGCATCCACGCGTTCCGCAACGAGTCGGGCGAGCCGGCGTCGATGCTGCTCCAGTTCGCGCCCGGCTCGCCGCGCGAGCGCTACTTCGAGGGCCTGGTGGAGCTGGCCGGCATGTCGGCGGAGGAGCGGTCGGAGTTCTTCCTGCGCCACGACAACCACTGGCTCTGAATCACCACGTGGCTCCGGCCACCCGGCGGAAGGTCTGCGCGTGCGCCCGATGAAATGGTTCCCGGTGCTCGGCGCCGTCTTGGTGACGGCGTTGCTGGTGGGCGGCCTGCGGGCGCCGGTGGCGGACGCCGCCGACGGGCAGCCGCTGGCCTTCGGGGCGTACCCGGCCCCCCGTCCGGGCGAGAGCCGGCAGCAGGCGGTGGAGCGGCTGGAGCGCCTGGCCGGCCGCAAGCTGGACGTCGTCCGCGCCTTCTACCGCTGGGACGACGCGTGGCCGGGCACGTACGAGACGTGGCTGCGCGGCACCGGCCACACATTGATCATGTCGGTCAAGGCGATGCGGGCGAACGGGACGGCGCTGCGCTGGGCCGACATCGCCAACGCCCCGGCCGGCTCGGCGCTGCACAACGACATGGTGCGCTGGGCGCAGCGGGTGCGCGACTTCGGCGTGCCGGTCCACGTCACGTTCCACCACGAGCCGGAGGCCGCCTCGAACACGGGCAACGGCACCGCGACCGACTTCATCAACGCGTGGCGCCGCTGGGTGTCGGTGTTCCGCGCGCAGGGTGCCGGCAACGCGCGCTTTATGTGGATCATGACGGACTACTCGTTCTCGCTGCCGGCGACCGAGCGGCGGTACGCCCCGAAGTGGTACCCCGGGGACGCCTGGGTCGACGGCATCGCCTCCGACGCGTACAACTGGTTCCGCTGCCGCGCCGGCGTGGACACGCCGTGGATGTCGCTGCAGCAGATCATCGAACCGCAGCGCCAGTTCGCCCGCCAGCACCCCGGTAAGCAGATCTGGATAACCGAGTACGGCTCGGCGGAGGACCCGGCCGACCCGGCCCGCAAGGCCAGGTGGTATCGCGACGCCCAGGCGCTGTTCGCCACGCCGGCGTTCGCCGGCTTCGCCGGAGTGGCGCTGTACGAGGCCGACGCCTCGAACTGGACCTCCTGCCCGTGGCAGCCGACCAGCTCCACGCAGGCCGCGGCCGCCTGGACGCAGTGGGCACAGGACCCGCACTACGGCGGCCCGGGCGGCGGGCCGCCGCCGCCCCCGCCGGGCCGGTCCGCGCTCCTCGTGGTCGCGGACCCGGCGACCCTCGGCACCGAGGCGGGGCTGGTGCCCCGGCTGCGCGGGCTGGGGTTCACGGTCGCGCTCGCGGACGACAACACCGTCACCGCCGCCGACGCGGCCGGCTCGTCCGTCGTGCTGATCTCCCAGTCCGTCGCGTCCACGGTCCTGGGCGCGAAGCTGCGGACGGTCCCGCAGCCCGTGGTGGTGTGGAAGCCCGCCGTCTACGGGGACATGGGCATGACGGCGGTGGGCGCCAACGGCGGCACCGGCGCCACGGCCGTGTCGGTGACCGCGCCGGGTCACCCGCTGGCCGCCGGCCACACCGGCACCGTGCAGGTCACCACCGCCGCGCAGCCGTTGGGCTGGGGGACCGTGACCGCCGGCGCGACGGTCGTGGCCACCGTCAAGACCCTTCCCGGGCTCTTCGCCTACCCGGCCGGCGCGCAGCTGAGCGGGCTGACCGCCCCGGGCTGCCGGGTCGGCTACCCGTTGCACCGGGACGCGGTGCCGGCCCTCACGGCCGCGGGCTGGGCGATGTTCGACGCCGCCGTCACCTGGGCCGCCGGCGGTTGCGCCGACGTCGGGTGAAGGTGCGTACAACCTCGCCGGGGGTCGCGTCCGTCTGAGGGGGGCGGACGGCCACGGGAGGAGCGCGAAGGCATGACGCCGGAGCACGAACGCGAGTACGTCGAGTACGTCACCGCCCGGGGCGCACCCCTGCGGCGGCTGGCCTTCCTGCTCTGCGGCGACGGCCATCGGGCCGACGACATCGTTCAACAGACGTTCGTCCAGCTCTACGTCCATTGGCGGCGGGCCCGGACGGCCGACCACATCGACCGGTACGTGCGCCGGATGGTCCTGCGGGCGTACCTGGACGAGCGCCGCCGTCCGTGGTCCCGGGTGCGGCTGTTCGAAGCCCCGCCGGAGCCCGCGCCGGGACCGCCGGCCGGCGACCCGGACGAGCGGGCGGTCCTGCTCGCCGCGCTGGCGAAGGTGCCGCCCCGGCAACGGGCGGTGGTCGTGCTCCGGTTCCTGTACGACCTGCCCGTCGACGAGGTCGCCGCGCTGCTCGGCTGCTCGCCCGGGACCGTGAAGAGCCAGACCGCCCACGGGCTGACCGCGCTGCGCCGGCTCCTCGGCGACGGCGCCCCCGCCCGCGCCGGAAGGGAGAGTGCCCGATGAACGACGACGAGTACGGCCGCCAGCTGCTGGCCCCCCTGCGCGCCGACAGCGAGCCGGGCGCGCCGCCCGCCGGCCTCGACATCGGC
>DASQDS010000659.1:0-7386 GCA_035634075.1 Pilimelia sp.
TGCCGGCGACGGATCCGGGGCGGCTCCCCCCACCGGAAGCCGCCCCGATCCCCGTGCGCCGAGGTGCTGAGCGCCCATCCACACGGTCGCACGGCGTGCTGTCAGCGCACTACCGGGCCGCTTCCGCACCACACGCGACAGGGCGGCCCCCGGTTGGGGAGCCGCCCTGGTGTGTCGCGTGGCGGTGGCGGGTGGCGCAGCCGTCAGAGGCGGATGCCGGTCACCGCGTGGAACGCGTGGTGCTGGTCGGTGCGCGGCTTGACGAAGACCGTGTCGCCCATGCTGGGCATCCGCCGACGGTCGGTGCGGATCGTGAAGCGCTCCGAGGAGCCCTCCAGCGCCGCGTGCCCGTACACGTTGGCGTCCGAGCCGAGGTCCTCGACCAGCTCAACGACGACGGGCATGCCGCCCTCGTGCGGGCTGACCAGGTCGCAGTCCTCGGGGCGGAAGCCCACCGTGACCCGGCCGTTGCCGCCGTTGGCGTGCGCCGCCTGCACCTGCTCGCGCGACAGCGGCAGGATCATCTGGGCGAACGCGCCGCCGTGCTCGGTCAGCGGCACGGTCTTGATGTTCATGGCCGGCGAGCCGATGAAGCCCCCGACGAAGACGTTGGCGGGGCGGTCGTACAGCGCCCGCGGGGTGTCCACCTGCTGGAGGACGCCGTCGAGCAGCACGCACACCCGGTGGCCCATCGTCATGGCCTCGACCTGGTCGTGGGTCACGTACACGGTCGTGGTGCCGAGCTTGGCCTGCAGGCTGGCGATCTGCGTACGGGTCTGGACGCGCAGCTTCGCGTCGAGGTTCGACAGCGGCTCGTCCATGAGGAAGACCTGCGGCTCCCGGACGATCGCGCGGCCCATCGCCACGCGCTGGCGCTGACCACCCGACAGGGCCTTGGGCTTGCGGTTCAGGTACTCCTCGAGCTGGAGCAGCCCGGCGGCCTCCTTGACGCGGCGGTCGATGTCCGCCTTGGAGGTCTTGCGCAGCTTCAGCGCGAAGGCCATGTTTTCGTACACGGTCATGTGCGGGTACAGCGCGTAGTTCTGGAACACCATCGCGATGTCCCGCGCCTTCGGCGGCAGGTGCGTGACGTCGCGGCCGTCGATGGAGATCGAGCCGGAGTCGACGTCCTCCAGGCCGGCGAGCATCCGCAGGCTGGTGGACTTGCCGCAGCCGGACGGGCCGACCAGGACGAGGAATTCACCGTCGCCGATCTCGAGGTCGAGGTGGTCGACCGCGGGGCGTTCGGTGCCCGGGTAGATCCGGGTGGCTTTCGTGTACGTGACCGTAGCCATGGGGCAGGCTTTCCTTCCACCGGCAGGAACGTGCCGGACGATCCGAGTGAAAAGGGCAACCGGGGCATAGGGCCGTTGGGGCGCACCCAGGCGCCACCCAGGCCCCCGCCCCGGTCCCCGTCACGGTAGACCCCTTTTCGCAGCAGGCCAAGCGTGGGGATCAACTGTCCCACCGTGGCCAACGTCGATCCGGACATCGCCCCCCACACCGCCCTCCGACGGCGTCGTCCGAGGTCGCGGTGGGCGCGGTGCGGCGAGCCGGAATGCCGTCAAGCCTGCCGCCGCAGCGTCGGGTCGATGGCTATGCTGGCGGGGCACCGCCGCGTGCCCCTGTAGCTCAGTTGGCCAGAGCACCCGCCTTGTAAGCGGGATGTCGCCGGTTCGATCCCGGCCGGGGGCTCCACTCAACCCCTCCGCCCGGCCAAATCGCCCCACCGTCGCATTGCCGAATACGGCATTGGTTACGCCGATCCCGGCTGCCGGGCGTAAGTTCGCGCCTTCGGGTGACGTACACCAATAGGTGTAGGTTGCGGGCCGTCGCACCGCTGCATAATCCGGGCGAACTTGCCCGGCGCGACCGCCGGGCATCGCCGCGAATCCACGAAGGAGGCGGAGCGGTGCAGCTCACCTTCATCCGCAAGACGGTCCTGTCCAGCGCCACCAATTGCCCGTCGCTGTATAAGACCGACCGCGACACGTTCGTCGTTCAGGGGTGGCGGGTGACGGACGCCGAGGCGCTCGCGCAGCTCGACATCCCGGCACATGAGACGGTTGTGGAGGTGCCCACGGACGTGCTCGCGGAGATCGTCAAGAGCTTGTAGCGAGCGTCCGCCGGGCGGGGTGCCGGGTCGGGACGTACGGTGGGCTGACCGTCGATCAAGGGGGCTCACCGTGCGGGTCTGCGTTACCGGAGCGAGTGGCAAGGCGGGCCGGGCCGCCGTCGCCGAGCTGCTCGCCCACGGTCACGACGTGCTGGCCACGGACGCGGCCCCCGCACCGGCGGACCTCGGCGCCCCACTGCTGCTGGCCGACCTGACCGACTACGGGCAGGCGGTGGAGGTGCTCGCCGGGGTGGACGCCGTGGTGCACCTCGCGAATGTCCCGGCCCCGGGCATCCGGCCGCCGGCGGTGACGTTCACCGCGAACACGGCGATGAATTCGAACGTCTTCCTGGCTGCGGCGCAGCTGCGGCTCCGGCGGGTGGTGTGGGCGTCGAGCGAGACGACGCTGGGCCTGCCGTTCGACGTCCCGCCCCGCTACGCGCCCGTGGACGAGGCGCACTACCCGGTGCCGACGAGCACGTACGCGCTCTCGAAGGTGGTCGGCGAGACCCTGGCCGAGCACATCGCCGCCTGGTCCGGCATCCCGTTCGTGGGGCTGCGGCTGTCGAACATCCACGAGCCCGGGGACTACGCCGCGGTGCCCGGTTACTGGGCCGATCCGCACGCGCGCAAGTGGAACCTGTGGGGCTACATCGACGTGCGGGACTCCGCGGCGGCGTGCCGGCTGGCGCTGGACGCCGCCGTCGAGGGCGCGCAGAGCTTCATCATCGCCGCCGCCGACACGATCATGGACCGGCCGTCCGCCGACCTGCTCCGCGAGGTGTACCCCGACGTGCCGCTGCGCCGCGAGGTGCGCGGGCACGAGACGCTGCTGGCGATCGACCGCGCCCGGGCGGTGCTGGGCTTCGCCCCGGCCCACTCCTGGCGCGACCACGTCGGCGGCGTCAGCGCGGGCTGACCGCGGGCGCCCGCCACTCGCCGAGGCGGTCCGGCAGCGGCAGCGCGTCCCACGGCACCCGCGCGAGCAGCCTGTCCACGAGCAGCCCGAGCAGCAGCCCGGCGACCGAGTCGGTCACCCAGTGGTGGGCCAGGTAGGTCGTCGTACAGAAGACGATCGCCGGGGGCACGACCCGCAGGGCGCGGGCCGCCGCGGGGGTCAGGGTCGTCCTGTTGTACGCGGACAGCAGCGCGCCGAGCAGCAAGGTGATCACCCCGTACCAGACGACGGCGTTCGCGACGTGCCCCGACGGATACGCCAGCCCGCCGGCGGGGTCGCTGAACAGCCGCTCCGGGTGGGCCAGCGCCTGTGCGCGGGGGAAGCCCCTGTCCAGCCACACCTTCAGCGGGCCGATGGTGAAGAAGGTCAGGACGAGCGCGGCGACCACGACGAGCAGCGGGCGCACCGAGCGGGTCCGGTGCGCCAGCGCGCCGGCGAGCAGCGCCGCGGTCGCGGTCAGCGGCCCGCCCTGGCCCAGGTAGTTCAGCACGAGCGCGGTCCAGTGCGCGGCC
This sequence comes from Pilimelia sp., assembly GCA_035634075.1. Classification (GTDB taxonomy): domain Bacteria; phylum Actinomycetota; class Actinomycetes; order Mycobacteriales; family Micromonosporaceae; genus DASQDS01. Next base: position 3,587 of record DASQDS010000659.1, read on the forward strand.
GTCGGCTGGTGGGCCCGCACCCAGTCGCGGACCGCCAGGTCGAGCTCCAGCAGCGCGCCGTTGGCCAGGGCCAGGGTCAGCGCCGCGAGCCCGCCGAGGAGGGCGGCGTCCCACCACCAGCCGGCCGGCCGCACGGGCCGCAACTCGATCGCCACGCTGACCGAGGCTACCGGCCGGTGGCCCCGTACCGGCAGCGGCTCAGAGGACGTGGCCGATCCGCCGCTGGATCAGGTCGGCGCGGACGCCGGAGTTCGGGCAGCCGCCGAAGTGGTGCAGGGCGATCACCCGGCCCGTGCGCCGGGACAGCACCGGGGAGCCCGACGAGCCGCCCTCGGTGTCGCAGTAGTACGAGACGTCGCTGCCGGCCGCGTACCCGTCGTAGGCCGGGTCGACCACGGCGCAGTTGCCGGCGCGGTCGGTGTCGCTCGACGTGGCGATGACCGTCGGGTCGCCGCCGGGGTGCTGCGGGATGTAGACCCCGTCGCCCCGGGCCGGCCGGGCCGTGTCCAGGTCGAGCTGGCCGAACTCCCGCACGGCGGCGAAGTTCTCCACCGTGAAGACGGTCAGGTCCAGCGTCCGGTCGGTGACCAGCACCCGGTCGCCCCAGACCTTGGTGGGCCGGAACACCTCGAAGCCGTCGCACCGCGCGCACTGGTAGTTGAACCAGACCTCGGTCTGGTAGGCCGTCCGGGAGCTGTCGAAGCAGTGGTTGTTCGTGACCAGCCGGTTGTTCGGACCCACCCGCCAGCCGGTGCACAGCTCGTTGCCGTTGATGAGCAGCCGGACGATCGCCTTGGAGCGGCGGTACGCCACCGGGTCGCTGGTGCGGTAGCAGACGGCGTCGGAGGCGTCGTTGGAGCCGCACACGCTCTCCTCCCGGCCGGTCCGGGGACCGCCGGCCCCGCCGCGCTGCCGCTCCGCCTGCCGGTGCGCGGCGTTCTCCCGCTGGCTGAAGCCGCGCGCCACCCGGTCCACCTCGACGCCGTCCCCGCCCAGCACCCGGCCGAGCCCGAGCGGGCCGGCGGCGCGGTGCAGCGTGACGACGGCGGTGTCGCCGGTGACGGACATGGCCCACCTGCCCGTGGGGTCGCGCAGGTCCGGCGCCGTGTAGCGGTGCACCTCCGTGCCGGCCGGGTCGGCGACCGTCACGGCCTCGCCCCGCCGCAGCGCGGCCCGCTTCAGGTGGACCTTGACGTAGGACGCGCCCGGGTAGCGCAGGGTGGTGGATTCCGTCCCGCCCGCCGCGCCGAGCAGGCGGGTCACCCGCTCGACGGTGCCGATCCGCCGGCGGCCGGTCTCGCCCAGCCCGGCCGCCGGCACCGCCGCGCCGAGAAGCTGGTCGACGACGCCGTTGGCCGGGCCGCCGCCCGCGGCGGTGCCGTCCACGCCGTCGCGGCCCGGTGCCGTTTCCGCCACGGCGACGCCGGCCAGCGCCACCACGGCGCCCGCCGTCACCAGGAGCCCTACCATCCGCCGCATGCCGATCTCCGTCCCGCCGGGTACCTGGAGTGTGTAACGAGCCACGCCGGGCGGCGTGGCGCGGCGGGGAGGGTCATGCTGGAGGCGTGCGCATCACCTCGGCCATCGTCGACCCGGCGCTGCTCGACCTCCCGTGGTCGACACCGCTGGTCCAGTGGCCCGCCGACCAGCTCGTGGCCCTGCCGCAGGGCATCTCCCGGCACGTGGTGCGGTTCGTCCGGATGGCGGGCACGGTCTACGCGGTGAAGGAGACGGCCGAGCGGGTCGCCGAGCGGGAGTACGACCTGCTGCGCGCCCTGGAGCGGATCGGCTTCCCGTCCGTGGAGGCGGTCGCGATCGTGGCGGACCGGCTCGACCCCGTCGGCGAGCCGCTCGACCCGGTGCTGATCACCCGGCACCTCCAGTTCTCGCTGCCGTACCGGGCGGTGTTCTCGCACACCCTGCGGCCCGAGACCATGGGCCGGCTGCTGGACGCGCTCGCGGCGCTGCTGGTCCGGATGCACCTGACCGGGTTCTTCTGGGGCGACTGCTCCCTGTCCAACACGCTGTTCCGCCGCGACGCGGGGGCGTTCGCCGCCTATCTGGTGGACGCCGAGACCGGTGCGCTGCGCAGCACCCTCTCCACGGGTCAGCGCAGCGAGGACCTGGAGATCGCCCGGCTGAACATCTTCGGCGAGGCGCTGGACCTGCAGGCTGCCGGGCTGTTGCACGAGGCCATCGACCCGGAGCACGTGGCCGACGAGGTGGTGGAGCGGTACGAGCGGCTGTGGCACGAGATCACGTACGAGCAGCAGGTCGCCCGCGACGCCCGGCACGACATGGAGGGCCGGATCCGCCGGCTCAACGAGCTGGGCTTCGACGTGGCCGAGGTGGCGATGTCGATCCTCGACAGCGGCCGGTCGTACCTCGTCCGGCCGAAGGTCGTGGACGCCGGCTACCACACCCGCCGGCTGATGCGGCTGACCGGCCTGGACGCCGAGGAGAACCAGGCGCGCAGCCTGCTCAACGACCTGGACACGTACCGGGCGGAGAGCGACCTGACCGACGAGCAGCAGGCCGCGCACCGCTGGCTCACCGAGGTCTTCGAGCCGGTGGTCCGCGCGGTGCCCGGGCACCTGCGCCGCAAGCTGGAGCCCACCGAGCTCTTCGCGCAGGTCGTCAACCACCGCTGGCGGCTGTCCGAGAAGGTCGGTCGGGACGTCGGGCTCGCCCCGGCGGTGCAGTCCTTCCTCGCCGACGTGCTGGTGCACCAGCCGGACGAGCAGGCCGTGCTGGGCGTCGCGGTGGTCAGCTGACGCCGCCCGCCGGCACCGGCGCGGCGGCCTGGTCCAGCAGGTCGGCCAGCGCGGTGCGGCGGGCGATGACGAGCAGCCGGTCGCGCCCCGCCAGCCGGGTGGCCGCCGGCGGGTTCCAGATCGGGCGCGGCTCGCCGAACCGCATGAGCGCGATCACGCGTACCGCGTCGGGCCGGCTCACGGCCCCCACGTCGCGGCCCTCGACGGCGGAGCCGCGGCCGACCGGCACCTCGGCCGCCAGCAGCACGTGCCGGTCGACCGGGATGGTGGCGATCACGTCCCGCTCCATCATCTGCGCGGCGAAGGCGGGGGCGGCGAGGTAGGACACGCTGCGCGAGATGGCGAGGTCGAAGGCCCGCTGGATCCGGTCCGCGAAGTCCCCGTCGAAGAGGCGCAGCACCACCCGCAGGTCGGCGCGCACGCCGCGTCCGGTCAGGGCGGCCTGCAGGTTGGTGACGTCGTCGGTGGACAGCACGACCAGCGCCTGGCAGGTGTCCACGGAGGCGGCGCGCAGGATCTCCTCCTGGGCGGCGTCCGCCACGATCAGCGGGATGCCCAGCTCGCGCGCGACCCCGGCCCCGCGCGCGCCCGGGTCCTTGTCGATGGCCACCAGCTCGACGCCGAGGTCGTGCAGCTGGCGGATGACCCGGGTGCCGACGTTGCCGAGGCCCACGACGATGACGTGGTCCGCCCGGGGGATCTGCAGGCGGCCGGCGGCGAGGGCGAACCGGCCGTTCACCACCGCCGCGACCACCACGGCGGTGAGCAGCGGGACGAGCGCGAGCCCGCCGACCGTGATGGCGACCTGGGCCACCTGCTCGGCCACGCCGGCCCGGGCCAGGTCGGCGGACGCTCCGGTGATGGCGGTGAGCAGCACGAAGTAGACGGAGTCCCACGGGCCCAGCCCCCGCTCGCGGGCCAGCACCGTGCCCGCGACCGCGACCACCGCCAGCGTGCTGAGCAGGGCCACGCCGAGTTTGCGGTTCACCAGGGCGCGGACGGCCCGCAGCAGGACGCTGACCGGCC
>DASQDS010000660.1:0-3911 GCA_035634075.1 Pilimelia sp.
GCCACGCCGCGAGGTGCACCGACTCGGCGGCGGCCGGGTCGCCGGGCCGCACCGCCACCTGCCACACATGTTCGGCCAGGAACGGCGTGAAGGGCGCCAGCAGGCGGGTCAGCACGTCGAGCGCGGACGCGAGCGTGCCGAGCGCGGCCGGGTCACCGCGCCAGAACCGCGCCCGGGACAGCCGGACGTACCAGTTGGACAGGTCGTCGACGAACTGGGCCAGCGCCCGGCCGGCGCCGGCGGTGTCGAAGTCCTCCAGCGCGGCGTCCACGACGCCGACGACGTGCGCCAGCTCGGCGCGCAACCACCTGTCCAGCGGCGTCAGCTCGGGCTCGGCCGCCGGGTCCGGACGCCAGCCGCTCGCCCCCGCGTACAGCGTGAAGAAGGAGGCCGTGTTCCAGTACGTCAGCAGGAACCGGCGGACGATCTCGTCCAGCGGCCCGTCGCCCACCCGGCGGGACACCCACGGCGACCCGGAGCACAGCATGAACCAGCGCAGCGCGTCGGCGCCGTGCTTGTCCATCAGCGGCATCGGCTCGAGGATGTTGCCCAGGTGCTTGCTCATCTTGCGGCCGTCCTCGGCCACGATGTGCCCGAGGACCAGCACGTTCTCGTAGGAGGAGCGGTCGAAGACCAGCGTGCCGACGGCCATCAGGCTGTAGAACCAGCCCCGGGTCTGGTCGATCGCCTCCGCGATGAACTGCGCGGGGTAGCCGGCGTCGAACGCCTCGTCGCTGCCGGCGACGTGCGGGTAGCCGAGCTGCGCTAACGGCATCGACCCGGAGTCGAACCACGCGTCGATGACCTCCGGCACCCGGCGGGCCTCGTCGCCGCAGTCCGGGCAGGGGAAGACCACCTCGTCGATGTACGGCCGGTGCGGGTCCAGGCCGGACAGGTCCCGCCCGGCCAGCTCGCCCAGCTCCGCCCGCGACTGCACGCAGGTCAGGTGGCCCTCCGGGCAGCGCCAGATCGGCAGCGGCGTGCCCCAGTAGCGGCTGCGCGACAGCGCCCAGTCCACGTTGTTGCGCAGCCAGTCGCCGAACCGGCCCTGCTTGATGTGCTCCGGGTACCAGGTGGTGCCCTCGTTCTCCCGCAGCAGCGCGTCGCGGATCTGGGTGGTCCGGATGTACCAGGACGGCTGCGCGTAATACATCAGCGGCGTGTGGCAGCGCCAGCAGTGCGGGTAGCTGTGCTCGTAGTCGGTCGCCCGCAGCAGCGCGCCGCGCCGCTCCAGCTCCTTGACCAGCACGGCGTCCGCGTCCTTGAAGAACAGCCCGCCGACCAGGTCGAGGTCGGCGCGGAAGCGGCCGTCCGGCCCGACCGGGTTGACCACCGGCAGCCCGTAGCGGCGGCACGTCGCCAGGTCCTCGGCGCCGAACGCGGGCGCCTGGTGCACCAGGCCGGTGCCGTCCTCGGTGGTGACGTAGTCCGCCAGCAGCACGTAGTGCGCGTCGGGGATGTCGACCAGGTCCAGCGGCCGGGTGTAGCGCACGCGCTCCAGCTCGCGGCCGGGCACGGTCGCCAGCACCTGCGCGTCCTCGCCGAGCGCCGCCCGCACCAGCGGCTCCGCCACCACGAAGGTGCCCGCGTCGGTCCGGGCGACGGCGTACGTGACGTCGGGGTGCACCGCCACCGCGGTGTTGGCGACCAGCGTCCACGGCGTGGTGGTCCAGACCAGCAGGTCCACGCCCGAGTGCCCGGCGACCTCGCCGACCACCGGCAGCCGCACGTACACCGACGGGTCCCGGACCGTCTCGTAACCCTGCGCCACCTCGTGGTCGGACAGGGCCGTGCCGTCGCGCGGGCAGTACGGCGCGACGCGGTAGTCCTCCCCCAGCAGGCCCTTGTCGAAGATCTGCCGCAGCGCCCACCACACGCTCTCGACGTACTCCGACGACATCGTCGTGTACGCGTCCGACATGTCGACCCAGTAGCCGAGCCGCTCGGTCATCGCCTCGAACTCGCCGACGTGCCGCAGCACCGACTCCCGGCAGCGGGCGTTGAACTCGGCGACGCCGACCCGCTCGATGTCCTGCTTGCCGGTGAGGCCCAGCTCCTTCTCGACGGCGATCTCGACCGGCAGGCCGTGGCAGTCCCAGCCGGCCCGGCGGGCCACGTAATGGCCCTTCATGGTCTTGAAGCGCGGGAACACGTCCTTGAACACGCGCGCCTCGACGTGGTGCGTGCCCGGCCGCCCGTTCGCCGTCGGCGGGCCCTCGTAGAAGACCCAGCGCGGGCCGCCCTCGGTCTGCGCCAGGGAGCGGCGGAAGATGTCCCGCTCCCGCCAGAACGCGAGGATCTCGTGATCGACACCGGGCAGGTCGAGCCGGGCCGGTGCGGCGGTGAAGGGCGACGCGTTGCTCACGGGTCGACCATACCGAGCGCGCCGGGTGGCCCGGGACACGCACTCCCGCCACAGCCCTGGACCGGCGCCCGCCGCGCCGCCATCATGGACGGGCAACCGCCCCGATCCGCGCCCCGAGGAAGGCAGCGCACCCCATGGCCCGTGCGGCGTTCATCCTGACCATCAAGCCGGACCGCGTGGACGAGTACGTCACCGCCCACGCGGAGGTGTGGCCGGAGATGCGGGCGGCGATCTCCGCGTCGGGGATCCGCAACTACTCCATCTTCCTGCACGGCAACCAGGCCTTCGGCTACCTGGAGTCCGACGACTTCGACGCCTCCTACGCCTACCTCGCCGCCCAGGACGTCAACCAGCGCTGGCAGGACGCGATGGCGGACCTGCTCGAGGGCAGGGTCGCCGACGAGGGCCCCACCGCGCTGCCGGAGATCTTCCGGCTGGACTGACGCGGCTGACGGCGCGGCCGGCCGGCCGCGCCGCCGGGTCAGTTGCCGCGCCGGGCGACGTACACGCCGGCCAGGCACAGCGCACCGCCGGCGAACGCGAGCGGCGGCGGGGCCTCGCCGAGGAACACCCAGCCCAGCAGGACGGCGATGGGCGGCACCAGGTAGGTGGTCGCGCCCAGCCGGCCGGCGCTGGTGCGCGCCAGCGCGTACGCCCAGGTGGTGAACGCCAGCGCGGTCGGGAACACGCCGAGGTAGGCCAGCCACCAGATCGTGCCGGCCCCGGCGTCGCCGAGGTCGCGCAGCAGCGCCGGCGCGAACGGCAGGCAGGCCGCGGCGCCGATCAGGCACGCCAGCCAGGTCACCCGCAGCGCGGACAGCCGCCGCAGCAGCGGCTTCTGGGACACCACCCCGATGGCGTACGCGACGGCGGCGACCAGGCACAGCAGGACGCCCCACCTGTCCGCCCCACCGCCCGGGGCGACCGCCGCGCCGATGATCGCGACGCCGGCGAAGGCCACCGCACCACCGGCCAGCAGCCGCCGCGGAAACCCCTCCCCCAGCAGCCAGCCCGCGAACACGGCGATCAGGACCGGCCCAACGTTGATCAGCATCGCCGCGGTGCCGGCGTCCACCCGCCGCTCACCCTCGTTGAGCGCGACGTTGTAGAGGCCGAACCACATGACCCCGCAGACCAGCAGCCCCGGCCAGGTGCGGCGGTCCGGCCAGGCTTCCGCGGGGGCACCCGGCCCGGCCCGCCCGCGCAGGAGCACCACCGCGCCGAGCACGGCCGCGGCCACGAGCAGCCGGCCCAGCGACATGGCGCCCGCAGTGATCTCCCGCCCGACGTGCCGGATCGCCACGAACGCCGACGCCCACAGCACCACCGTCACCATCGCCGCGGCCAGCGGCAACACCGCCGTCCGCCGGGACCCGGGTGCACCCGCCGGCCCGGTCCCCACCGGCTCCACCGCCCCGGGCTCGGTCGCCGCCGGACCGGTCGCCGCCGCATCAGGAGTCGCCACCCGCCGACCGTAGGGCCGGCGGCGCCCCGGCGCCAGGCGTTTAGGGGATCGCTCAGCGCACGTGGCCACGCTGGTTCGCCA
>DASQDS010000661.1:0-14737 GCA_035634075.1 Pilimelia sp.
CGGGCGCGGTCCTCGCCGTGGTCACCGTGCGCCGGCGGCGCGTGGCCTGACCCCCGCCATGGCGACCAGGCCCGCGACCCGCCGGCCCGGCTGGTCCGGACCGCTGGCCGTCGTGCTCGTCTTCGCCGGCCTCTTCGCCACCGGCGCCGGCCTGGGCCTCTCCGCCTCGCCACTGTCGTGGCCCGACTGGTTCGCCGACAACGAGCCGCCGCCGCGCGCGTTCCCCGTGCTGGAACCCAGCCCGCCCACCCGGCTGCGCATCCCGGCGCTCAAGGTGCGGGCGAAGATACACGGCCTCGGGCTCGCCGGGGACGGCACGATCGCGGTGCCGCCGCTGTCCCGGCACGAGGAGGCCGGGTGGTATTCCGGCGGCCCCTCCCCCGGCCAGTTCGGACCGGCGATCATCGTGGGGCACGCGGACACCCGGGACGGGCCGTCGGTCTTCCACAGCCTGCGCAAGCTGCGCCCCGGCCAGACGGTGGAGGTGACCCGCCGGGACAGGCGGGTGGCCGTGTTCCGGGTCAACTCGGTGGAGCGATTCAACAAGTCGCGCGTGCCGGCGGACCGCGTCTACGGCGACTACCGCCGGCCGGGCCTGCGCCTGATCACCTGCGGCGGTCGGTGGCTGGGCAGCGGACCGGGGTACGCCGACAACGTCGTGGTCTTCGCCTCCCTGGTAGAAGCCCGCGGCGCCTGACCCCGGCAGCCTGTCCCGTTGCCCCGGCACCCGCGGGCGACGTCGCGCCAGTGGGGTCAGGTGGGCCCGCCCTGGCCGGTTTCGCTGGTGGCGGCGGGCGCGGCTGGGCGGGGATACATGCGGCTGGCCGCGATGCGGGCGGCGATGCCGGACGTCTCCAGCGCCTCGGCCAGCCGCCGGCGCAGCTCGCGGACGATCCGGAAGTGCGCCTCGTTGGGGATCTTGGCGGTGGTGCGGACGATCGCGCCGTCCACGGTGATCTGCTCGACGCCCAGCACCTCGGGTGGCTCGATGAAGTCCTTCGCGAACTCCGGGTCCTCGGCCAGCGCCGCCGCGGCCCGCCGCAACACGTCGGTGGCCTCCTCCACGCTGGCGTACCCGATCGGCATGTCCACGACGGCCATGGCCCAGCCCTGGCTCTTGTTGCCGACGCGGATGATCTCGCCGTTGCGGATGTACCACAGCACGCCCTGCCCGTCGCGCACGGTGGTGATCCGCAGGCCGACCGCCTCCACCACCCCGGTCGCCTCGCCGACGTCCACGGTGTCGCCGACGCCGTACTGGTCCTCCAGCAGCATGAACAGCCCGGCGATCAGGTCCTTGACCAGGGTCTGCGCGCCGAAGCCGAGCGCCACCCCGGCGATCCCGGCGCTGGCCAGCAGCGGCGCCAGGTTGAACCCGAGCTCGCCGAGGACGAGCAGGGTGGCGATCGAAAAGACGATCGCGGTGACGAAGCTGCCCAGGACGGAGCCGATCGCCTCGGCCCGCTGGCGGCGGCGCTCCGGGACGTACCCGTCGGGGTCGGGGGTGACGGCGGGGATGCGCTCGCGCAGCGGCCGGAGGATGGTCGGCATGGCCGTGCTGCTGGTGGTCTGGACCAGCCGCTTGATCGCGCGGCGCAGGAGGAAGCGGGCGAGCATCGCGACGAGCACGATCAGCGCGATGCGCAGCGGCTTCACCAGGATGTAGTAGCTGCCCTCGGCCAGCCAGGCGGAGCCGGTCAGCTCGAACATCCGGTTGCACAGCATGTCGTTCAGGCAGCTGGCGCCGGGCGACGGGCTGGCGGGGGTCTCCTGGGCGGGTATCACGGGTCCCTTAGTACCGCACCGGGGCGGCGGTGCGGCCGCCACCCCCTGGCCCCGGACGGTCCCTGACCCGGCAAAGGCCGGAAAAGGACGGAAGGGGCATCCGGTCGGCGGCACCGAAGCTTCACCTGCGCGGGCCAAGAATAGTACGTGCAATCGGCTCATCTATCGGGGACTATTGGGCCACGGGCTGGTGATCCAGCCCCTGGCCGCGACCGGTGAGGTCGCGGCCGTGACGACGGTGCAGGGACTCGACAGGAGCGCGGCTACACGACCGAGAGGGTGACCGGGATGCCTGACATACGACCCGCAGCGGGCTCTTCCGCGTTGGTGCTCAACGCCACGTACGAGCCGTTGTGTGTCGTGTCGGTGCGCCGGGCGACGATCCTGGTCCTGTCCGCGAAGGCTGTCTGCGTGACGGACGGCGAGGGCCTGCTGCACAGCGCCCGCCAGTGCATCCCCGTGCCGTCCGTGGTCCGGCTCACCCGGTACGTCCGGGTGCCGTACCGGACGCACGTGGGCCTCTCCCGCCGCGCGATCTTCGCCCGGGACGGCGGCCGCTGCGCGTACTGTCGGGGCCCGGCGGAGACGATCGACCACGTCATGCCGCGCAGCCGCGGCGGCCGGCACGCCTGGGAGAACGTCGTGGCGGCCTGCGCCCCGTGCAATCACTCGAAGGGGGACAAGACCCCGGGTGAGCTCGGCTGGCGGCTGCACGCGGCGCCCGCGGCGCCGCGTGGGACGGCGTGGCGGGTGCTCGGCCACCGCGCGCCCGACCCCCGCTGGGCGGACTGGCTGGACCTGACCAGCGCCACCGCGGACGCCGCCTGAGGGTACCGCCCGGCCACCCACCTTCTGCCCGCTTTCGCGATATTGTGCTCCGGCGGTCGGCTTTTTGACCTACCGGCCGTTCGCCCTAGCATCAGATCGGATGATCGGGCAGAATTCGATAGGCGGGCTCCGCGACGGAGCCGAATGCCCCATCCGTCCTACGTCTGGCAACGTCCTCGACATCGACGTCGTGAACGATGGAGGCCCACGGTGTCCGACGAGGTACGCGCCGCCGAACGGCCGGCCACCTTTCACGAGGTGTTCGGCAACCGCGAGTTTCGCGCGGTGTTCCTGGCGTTCGGCCTCTCCTGGTTCGGCGACTACCTCGCCAAGGCCGCCGTCACCGCGCTGGTGTATCAGCGCACCGAGTCGGTGGCCCTGTCGGCCGCCACGTTCGCGCTGAGCTACCTGCCGTGGGTCGTGGGTGGGCCGGTGCTCTCCGCTCTGGCGGACCGCTATCCGTACCGCACCGTCATGATCGTATGTGACGTGGTCCGGATGGCGCTGATGGCCCTCGTCGCGCTGCCGGCCATGCCGGTCGAGGGCATGCTCGTCCTGCTCTTCCTCACCTCGCTGGCCGCGCCGCCGTCCCAGGCGGCGAAGGCGGCGGTCCTGCCGCTCATGCTGACCGGGGACAGACTGGTGGTCGCGCTCGCCGTGAGCAGCAGCAGCGGCCAGGCCATGCAGATCGGCGGCTACCTGGCCGGCGCGGGGCTCGCGCCGTTCTTCCCGCGCCTGGCCCTGCTGATCAACGCGGCGACGTTCGGCATCTCCGCGCTCCTGATCCGCTGGGGGGTCCGGCACCGTCCGGCCCCCGTCACGAACGCCGGCCGTCACCTGGTGCGGGAGACCGCCGAGGGCTTCCGGCTGGTGTTCGGCACCCCGGTGCTGCGGGCCATCGCCGTGATGGTGTTCGGGCTGATGCTGTTCGCGGTGGCGCCCGAGGGGCTGGCCGCGGCGTGGGCGGCGGATCTGACCAGCGACCCCGCGAAACGCGGCATCAGCCAGGGCATCATCATGGCCGCGACCCCGGTCGGCTTCATCCTGGGCGGCCTGGTGATCGGCCGGCTGGTCGGCCCGACCCGCCGGCAGCGCCTGGTCCGCCCGTTCGCCGTGCTGGCGCCCCTGAGCCTGGCACCGGCGCTCCTGGAGCCGCCGCTGATCGGGGTGGCCCTGATGAGCGCCGTCTGCGGCTTCGCCGTGGCGGGCCTGATGCCGACGGCCAACGGACTGTTCGTGCAGGCCCTTCCGCCGGGCTACCGGGCGCGCGCCTACGGCGTGATGCAGAGCGGCGTACAGGTGCTGCAGGGTGTGGCGGTGCTGAGCACCGGCCTGCTGGCGGACGTGTTCACCGTGCCCTCGGTCGTCGGGACGTGGAGCCTGGTCGGTGCGGTGGCGATGATCGTGTTGACGATCTGGTGGCCCAGCCCGCAGCGCTTCGCCGCCGCGATCGCGGCGGTGGACCCGGGGCCGGACCCCGACGCCGCGGGGCAACCGGCCGGCGCCGCACCGGTCGCCGCGGAGTCCACGGAGGCCGCACAGGCACGCGACCAGGCCCGCCGGCCGACCGCCGCGCTGTGAGGCAGCCCGCACCGGCGGCGGTGCGCGCGGCGGGCACTTAGGGCCGGCCGCTGGCAGACTGGACGCCGTGACCGACAGCGCCGAGCGTCCGAACGCCTTCGAGGCCATGGGCGGCGAGCCCGCCTTCCGCAAACTCGTCGATGCGTTCTACGCCGGGGTGGCCGCCGACCCGCTGCTCCGGCCGATGTATCCGGAGGAGGATCTCGGCCCGGCCGCGGAGCGGCTGACCCTCTTCCTGATCCAGTACTGGGGCGGGCCGAACACCTACTCCGCCCAGCGCGGGCACCCCCGGCTGCGGATGCGGCACGCGCCGTACCGGGTGGGCGCGCCGGAGCGGGACGCGTGGCTGCGGCACATGCGGCGGGCCGTGGACACGCTGGAGCTGTCCCCCGAGCTGCGCGACACGCTGTGGGACTACCTCGAGCGCGCGGCCTACTTCATGGTCAACTCTTTCGACGACGCGCCCCCGGCCGGACGGCCAAACCTGGCATAGCAGACGCGTCCGGCGGCGCCGTACCTCGTTGTTCGGGGGGAACGATCCCCGACCCCGAGGAGCCCCCCGTATGCGCCGACGCCTGCTCGCCGCCGCCGCCGTCGCCCTTGGCCTGGCCGCCACGGCCGTGGTCGTCCCCGCCGACGCCGACATCGCGCAGACCAAGGTCGTGTCGACGAACCCCGTGGACTGGACCCCACACATCCTCAACGGCACGGTGTGGGCGATGACCGTGGTGGGTGACACCGTCGTCGTGGGCGGGGACTTCACGGCCGTCACCGACAGCACCGGGCGATTCCGGTACAACCGCACACACATCTTCGCGTACGGCCTGCGTGACGGCCGGGTCCGGCCCTTCGCCCCGGCCGTGGACGCGCCGGTCTACGCGCTGGCCGCCGGCGCCAGCAACACGGTGTACGCGGGCGGCTTCTTCAAGACCGTCAACGGCGCCGCTCAGCGCGGCCTGGCCCGCCTCTCGCTCACCACCGGTGCCCGGGTCACCTCGTTCGCCGCGGGGATCAACTGGGGCGACGTCCGGGCGCTGGCGCTGGCCGGCAACCGGCTCTACGTCGGCGGCACGTTCTCCGCCGTCAACGGTGTGCCCCGCACCGCCCTCGCGCGGCTCAGCGCCGGCACGGGCGCCGTGGACACCGGTTTCGACGCCCGGCTGGCCGCGCCGGGGCTCGCCCGGGCCCGCGTGGAGGACTTCTCACTCGCGCCGGACGGCCGGCGCCTCGCGGTCGCCGGCGCGATCCTCAAGGCCGGCGGCAAGGACCGGGCCCAGCTGGTCATGCTGGGCGTCGCCGGGCCGGCCGCCGTGGTGCTGGACTGGTACACCGACGCGTACCGCCCAGCCTGCATGCGGGGCTTCGACACCTACCTGCGCGGCGTGGACTTCTCGCCGGGCGGCAGCTACCTGGTGGTGACCACCACCGGCCGGGCGTCCAGCCCGACGACGCTGTGCGACTCCGCCGCCCGCTTCAACGTGGCGGGCGCCGGGCGGCACAACCCGGTCTGGGTCAACCGCACGGGCGGTGACTCGCTCTACGAGGTCACGGTGACCGGGGCGGCCATCTACGTGGGCGGGCACCAGCGCTGGATGAACAACCCGTACGGCAAGGAGAACGCCGGCCCCGGTGCCGTCGCCCGGCCGGGGATCGCCGCGCTGGACCCGAACACCGGCCGGGCGCTGGCATGGAACCCCACCAAGGAGCGCGGGATCGGCATCCAGGCGATGGTGGCCACGAGCAACGGCCTGATCGTCGGCTCCGACACCGACCAGCTCGGCCGCGAATATCACGGCCGGATCGGCATGTTCCCGCTCGCCTAGCGCGGCCCGCGTGCGGAGCGAGGGCGCCCTAGAGCAGGGCGCCCTCGTCGTGCAGCCAGTCGACGAACGAGGTGGCGACGGCCGCGGCGCAATCCAGCAGCTCGACCAGGAGGGCGTCGTGGGCGCCGGCGCTCAACGGCACCTGGAGCTCGGCGTAGATGGGGAGCTGGCCCCGCTCGGTGGGGTCACCGACGTACGCCTTGCAGAAGCGGCGGGTGTGGTTCCACTCGTTGACGATGCGGTAGGCGCGGTCCGCCCAGTCCGGCGGCACGGTGGCGTGCGGGCGGGCCCGCATGACGAGGATCTCGTCGTCGGGACCCTCCAGCGTGAACAGCACGGCGTGCCGCTCCCACATGGCCAGCAGGCTGCCATCACCGTCGGCGAGGTACCGGACGTCGAGGAGATCCAGTGCGTCGCCGACGCGACGCAGCGTGACGGGCGCGATCGCGCCCGGAGGCGCGTCCAGCGTGGACACCTCACTCGCCGTACGCACCTGTTCCGGTCGCCGCTGCGCGGGCGGGCGCGGCGGCGTCGCCGCCTCGCTCCCGCCCTCATCGCGAGACAACTCGCCTCGCGTCTTCGTCTCTCCGCCGCCGGCTTGACCGGGGCGCCATGACCACCACGGCATCGCTCCGCGCACCTCGCTCCCCAGCGGTCCATCTGGTGCGGTGGACCCGAGGCACGACGGTACCCGGACCGCCCGCCCGAGGCACCCCCCCACCCAGTGGCCAGAGCCAATCGGCCCATACTAGATCAGCCGTTCGGAGGAGGTCACACTGGCCGTATGACGAACCGGTTAATCGGCGGTAACCATGCTGTTCCGAACGGGCCGCAAAGCGCTACCCAGCGCCCGGCAAGGCGTATTTGGGCCGTTTCGCCGCCTAAGTCGGCGGCCGGCCCCAGGAATCCCATCCGGACGACCGCTTGGACGAGCCGCTGCGGGACCTCCACGGGCGCCGCCGCCGGGGTCCCGGCGGCCGTTGCGGGGGTGGCGACGATCGCCACGTGATCGAGCAGGGCGTCGCGCAGCATCCGCTCGCCGACCCGCCGGCCGGCGGCGGCCGTCGCGGTCCGCAGCGTGCCCGCGGCCGCCTCGGCGATCCGGGCCAATTCGGCCGCGGCGACGGTCTCCACGAGCCGGCCCGCCCCCGGCGGCAGCGGCCACCGCCACTCTGCGTCACGACGCAGTGGCAACCCGGCCCCCCCGGATGTCAACACGCTGAGTAACTCCGAAGCCCCGACTGTCGCGTCGCCCGGCGCCCCGCCGCGTACGGTGCGGGTGACCAGCACCGACCACGGCAGCCGGCCCCACAGGACGGTCCGCGGCTCGCCCGCGTCCGGCGCCGGGCGCAGCCGGACGACGGCCGCCGGGTCCAGCCGGGTCAGCCGGGCCAGGAACGCACCCGCGTCCGGCACGCCCAGCAGGCCGTGCCCCGGCGGGGTCACGGGCCGCCCGCGTACGCGCGCAGGAATGCCCGCTCCGGGTCGGTCAGCCGCCGCGGGCGCTGCGCGGCCAGGTCGAACGGCGTCAGCACGGACCGCCCCCGGCTGGCCAGCGCCCCCGCGTCGAACAGCTCGTAGCGCAGGGCGAACCGGGCCGCGCCGATCTCGGTCACCCACACCTCGATGCGCACCCGGGGCGGCGGCGTGCCGGCCGCCGGCGCGGTGTCGTAGTCCACCGGGCGCAGGTAGTCGATCTCGTGCCGGACGATGACGACGCCCTCGGCGAAGGACGACAGGCCCTGCGCCCGGGCGCCGGTGAACATCATCGCGACGCGCGCCTCCTCATACAGGGTGAGGAAGCGCGCGTTGTTGACATGCCCGTACGCGTCCATGTCGGACCAGCGCAGGGCACATTCGTAGACGAACCGATCAGTCACGCGTGAGCTTGCGGTACGTCACCCGGTGCGGCCGGGCGGCGTCCGCGCCGAGGCGATCCACCTTGTTCTTCTCGTACGACTCGAAGTTGCCCTCGAACCAGAACCAGCGCGACGGATCCTCATCCGTGCCCTCCCAGGCCAGGATGTGCGTCGCCACGCGGTCGAGGAACATCCGGTCGTGGGAGATGACCACGGCGCAGCCCGGGAACTCCAGCAGGGCGTTCTCCAGGCTGGACAGCGTGTCCACGTCCAGGTCGTTGGTCGGCTCGTCGAGCAGGATCACGTTGCCGCCGATCTTCAGCGTCAGCGCGAGGTTGAGCCGGTTGCGCTCGCCGCCGGAGAGGACCTTGGTCGGCTTCTGCTGGTCCGGGCCCTTGAACCCGAAGGCGGCCACGTACGCCCGCGACGGCATCTCGACCTTGCCCACCATGAGATGGTCCAGGCCGTCCGAGACGACCTCCCACACGGTCTTGTCGCCGGCCAGGCCCGAGCGGTCCTGGTCGACGTACGACAGCTGCACCGTCTCCCCGACGCGCACGCTGCCGGCGTCCGGCTGCTCCAGCCCGACGATCGTCTTGAACAACGTGGTCTTGCCGACGCCGTTCGGGCCGATGATGCCGACGATGCCGTTGCGCGGCAGGGAGAACGAGAGGTCGTCGATGAGCACCCTGTCGCCGAAGCCCTTGACCAGGCCCTTCGCCTCGATCACGGTGCTGCCCAGGCGCGGGCCAGGCGGGATCTGGATCTCCTCGAAGTCCAGCTTGCGGGTCTTCTCCGCCTCGCTGGCCATCTCCTCGTACCGGTCCAGGCGGGCGCGGGACTTGGTCTGGCGCGCCTTGGCGTTCGAGCGCACCCACTCGAGCTCGTCGGAGAGCCGCTTCTTCAGCTTGGCGTCCTTGCGGCCCTCGACCGCGAGGCGGGCGGCCTTCTTCTCCAGGTAGGTGGAGTAGTTGCCCTCGTACGGGAAGGCGCGCCCGCGGTCCAGCTCCAGGATCCAGCCGGCGACGTTGTCCAGGAAGTACCGGTCGTGGGTGATCGCGACCACCGTGCCGGCGTACTTGGCCAGGTGCTGCTCCAGCCACTGGACGCTCTCCGCGTCCAGGTGGTTGGTGGGCTCGTCGAGCAGCAGCAGGTCGGGCGCCTCCAGCAGCAGCTTGCACAACGCCACCCGGCGGCGCTCGCCGCCGGAGAGCTGAGTGACCTCGGCGTCGGGCGGCGGGCAGCGCAGCGCGTCCATCGCGAGTTCCAGCTTGGAGTCGATTTCCCACGCGTCCGCGTGCTCCATCTCCTCCTGCAGGCGGCCCAACTCCTCCATCAGCTCGTCGGAGTAGTCCGTGGTCAGCTGCTCGGCGATCTTGTTGTACTGCTCCAGCTTCGCCTTTGTCTCCTGGACCGCCTCCTCGATGTTGCCGAGGACGGTCTTGGCGTCGTTCAGCGGCGGCTCCTGGGCGAGCATGCCCACGCTGAAGCCCGGCATGAGCCGCGCCTCGCCGTTGCTGGGCCGGTCCAGGCCGGCCATGATCCGCAGCAGGCTGGACTTCCCGGCGCCGTTGGGGCCGACCACACCGATCTTGGCGCCCGGGAGGAAGTTCAGCGTGACGTTGTCCAGCACGACCTTGTCGCCGTGTGCCCTGCGCGCCTTTTCCAAGACGTAGATGTACTGGGCCACGATGTGCCCTACCTCCGCGTGCTCGCTAAGTGTGCAGGCGGCGTCGCGACCGGCAGCCGCGGGACCACCACCCGCCGTCAGCGTCAATCTTCGCAGGTCGCTCGCGGCGCTTTCCAGCCGGCCCCACCGCGCTCCCCCGAACGGTGACCCGGCGGAGCACAGCTGATCACGCAGCGCAGTGTCGGTTTCACCGGGCCCAGGTGGGGAACCCAATGCGACACCTGGGCCCACGGCGTGCTGGCCGGGTTCAGTAGGCTTTTCAGCGAGCCGAACGCTGACCGGAGGTGCTACCCGCCGTGACGGAACGCAGTGCGTTTGTCGTTGTCGCAAACCGCCTGCCCGTGGACGAGGTGACCACCCCGGCAGGGCGGGAATGGCGACGAAGCCCGGGCGGCCTGGTCACGGCGCTGCACCCGGTGCTCGCCGCGCACCGCGGCACGTGGGTGGGCTGGGCCGGCGGGACGGGGGAGGCGCCGGAGCCGTTCGAGCTGGACGGCATCCACCTGCACCCGGTGGCCCTGAGCGCGGAGGACCTGGAGCGCTACTACGAGGGCCAGTCCAACGCCACGATCTGGCCGCTCTACCACGACGCCGTCGAGCCGCCGATGTTCCGGCGCCGCTGGCGGGAGGCGTACCGGACGGTCAACGCCCGCTTCGCCGACGCGGCGGCCGAGGCCGCCGCGGAGGGCGCCACCGTCTGGGTGCAGGATTACCAGCTCCAGCTCGTGCCGTCGATGCTGCGCGAGCGCCGACCGGACCTGCGGATCGGCTTCTTCCTGCACATCCCGTTCCCGCCCATCGAGCTGTTCATGCAGATGCCCCAGCGGGCCGAGATCCTGCGCGGGCTGCTCGGCGCCGACCTGGTCGGCTTCCAGCAGCGCCTGGCGGCGCAGAACTTCGTCCGGCTCGCCCGACACCTGCTGGGCCTGCGCTACGAGGGCCAGGTCGTCGAGGTGGACGGCCGGAAGGTCAAGTCCGGGGCGTTCCCCATCTCCATCGACGTCCGCGAGATGGAGGAGATCGCGGCGAGCCCGGCGGTGCAGGCTCGCGCCAAGCAGATCCGGGCCGAGCTGGGCGACCCCAAGACGATCATCCTGGGGGTCGACCGGCTCGACTACACCAAGGGCATCGAGCGGCGGCTCAAGGCGTTCCGGGAGCTGCTGGCCGACGGCCGGCTGAACGTCCCGGACGCCGTCATGGTGCAGGTCGCCACGCCCAGCCGGGAGCGGGTCGAGCACTACCAGACCCTGCGGGTCAAGGTGGAACGCGAGGTCGGCCGGATCAACGGAGAGTTCGGCCGTGTCGGCGTGCCGGCGGTGCATTATCTGCACCAGTCGTACAGTCGCAGTGAGTTGGCCGCCCTGTACTGCGCCGCCGACGTGATGATGGTGACACCGCTGCGGGACGGAATGAACCTGGTGGCAAAGGAGTATCTGGCGGCGCGCGCGGACAACGGCGGCGCACTCGTGCTGAGCGAGTTCGCGGGGGCGGCCACCGAGCTGCGGCAGTCCTTCCTGTGCAACCCCCACGACCCCGACGGGGTGAAAGACGCACTGCTGCGCGCCGTGCAGGTCGACCCCACCGAGGCGCGTCGGCGGGTCAGGATAATGCAACGGCACCTGCGGACCCACGACGTCGACCACTGGGCCCGCTCCTTCCTCAACGAGCTCGGCGTGCCGGAGCCGGCGTGACCGGCCATCGGTAAGCCCTCCCCCTGGTTCGGCAGCCATGTCCAGCACAAGCTCAGCGAGGTACGTCCGTGACTGACGAGCTCGATGCCCCACTCCGCGGCGCCCTGGGCCGGGTCGCCCGGGTGCCCCAACTCCTGGTGACGTGCGACTACGACGGCACCCTGGCGCCCATCGTGGAGGACCCGACCCGCGCCGCGCCGCTGCCGGAGTCGGTGGCCGCGCTGCGCGCGCTGGCCGCGCTGCCCCAGACGACCGTGGCGGTGGTCTCCGGCCGCGCCCTGCGCGACCTGGCCACGCTGTCCCGGCTGCCCGCCGAGGTGCACCTCGTGGGCAGCCACGGGTCCGAGTTCGACGTCGGCTTCGTCCAGCGGCTCGCCCCCGAGCTGATGGAGCTGCGGGCGAAGCTGCTGGCCGAGGTGCAGGGCATCGCCGCGGTCCAGCCGGGCATCCGGCTCGAGGTCAAGCCGGCCAGCGTCGCGGTGCACACCCGCGGCGCCGACCCGGCCGCCGCGGCGCACGTCGTCGCCGCGGTCCGCGCCGGCGCCGCCACCTGGGCAGGCGTGCACACCACCCAGGGCAAGGAGGTCATCGAGCTGTCGGTGATCCCCACCCACAAGGGCGTCGCGATCGACGCCCTGCGCATGCAGCTGTCCGCCAGCGCGGTGCTGTTCCTGGGCGACGACGTCACCGACGAGAACGCCTTCGCCCACCTGCACGGCCCGGACGTCGGCGTGAAGATCGGCCCGGGTGAGAGCCGGGCCGGCTACCGGGTGCCCTCGCCGCTGGTCGCCGCCCGGGTGCTGGCCATGGTGCTGGAGACCAGGCGCAAGTGGCTCTACGGCGAGCGGGCGGTGCCGATCGAACGCCACTCGATGCTCTCCAACGGCCGGACCATCGCCCTGCTCACGCCGGACGCGAAGGTCACCTGGCTGTGCCACCCGAAGCCCGACTCGTCGGCGATCTTCGCGGACCTGCTCGGCGGCGCCCCCGCCGGCCACTTCGGCGTGGCGCCCGAGCGTGGCGGCCTGCCCCTCGGGCAGCGCTACCGGCCGGGCACCATGACGGTGGAGACGCGCTGGTCGGGACTGACCGTCACCGACTGGCTGGGCGGCCCGCCGCCGCCCACGCACCCCCCGGTGGCCGGTGAGGCGGTGCCCTCGCTGGATTCCACGTTCGTCCGGGTGCTCTCCGGCCACGGGCGGGCGCTGCTCGAGTTCGCACCCCGCCCCGAGTACGGCCAGGTGGGCATCCGGCTGCAGCCCCTGGGCGACGGGCTGCTCGTCCTCGGCTCCAGCGAACCGGTGGCGCTCTACTCCCCCGGCGTCGACTGGCACGTCGTGGAGGACGGTGGCCACGACACCGCCCGGGCGACCGTCGACCTCACCGCGGCCGGCGGCGCGCAGACGTTGGAGCTTCGGTTCGGCTCACACAGCCTGGCCGCCGACCCGGTCCCGGTGACCGACCGCCAGGCCGAGATCGAGCAGCCGTGGCGGGACTGGGCGGCGTCGCTGCGGCTGCCGTCGATCGCGCGCGAGCACGTGCTGCGCAGCGCGCTGACGCTGCGCGGCCTGTGCTACCAGCCGACCGGAGCGATCCTCGCCGCGGCCACGACGTCGCTGCCGGAGGACATCGGCGGCATCCGCAACTGGGACTACCGCTACTGCTGGCCGCGCGACGCCGCGATGACCGCCCGGGTGCTGGTCGACCTAGGCTCGCTGGCCGAGGCCGAGGCCCTGCTGCGCTGGGTGGACGGCTGTGTCGAGCGCACCGGCGGGCACCCCGAGCGGCTGCACCCGCTCTACACGTTGGAGGGGTACGAGCTGGGGCCGGAGGCGGTCATCGAGACGCTGCCCGGGTACGCCGGCTCTCGCCCGGTGCGGGTGGGCAACCTGGCCAACCGGCAGCTCCAACTCGACGTGTTCGGCCCCGTGGCCGACCTGCTCGCGGCCGTCGCGGACGCCCGGGGCTCGGTCCGCGCGGAGGAGTGGCGGGTCATCGAGGCGATGGTGCAGGCCGTCGAACGCCGGTGGCACGAGCCGGACCACGGTCTGTGGGAGGCCCGGCTGCCACCCCGCCACCATGTCTACTCGAAGGTCATGTGCTGGCTCACCGTCGACCGGGCGCTGCACGTCGTCCGCCAGCACGGCGGCAAGGACCGACCGGAGTGGGTGGAGCTGCGCGACCGGATCGGCGCCAACGTGCTGGAGCACGGCTGGCACGACAACGTGGGCGCCTACACGGTGGCGTACGGCGACGAGGACATGGACGCGTCCTCACTGTGGATCGGCCTGTCCGGCCTGCTCGCCGACGACGACCCGCGCTTCCTGTCCACCGTCCTGAAGGTCGAGGCGGAGCTGCGCTCCGGCCCCGTCGTGTACCGGTACCGGTGGGACGACGGGCTGCCCGGCCGGGAGGGCGGGTTCCACGTGTGCACGGCGTGGCTGATCGAGGCGTACCTGCGGACCGGCCGGCGGTCGGACGCCGAGGAGCTGTTCGAGCAGATGCTGGACACTGCCGGCCCGACCGGCCTCCTGCCGGAGCAGTACGACCCGCTGGACGAGCGTGGGCTGGGCAACCACCCGCAGGCGTACAGCCACCTCGGCCTGATCCGCTGCGCGATGCTCCTGGACCAAACCGACCTCAAAGCCTGACCCCCGCCCCCGCCCCCCCGCCCCGCGCGCCCGAGATCTTGGTCCCCTGTCCACCGTTTCGGGGGGTCCCGGGACCAAGATCCAGCACGCCGCCCACCCCACCAGCGCGCCCGCGCCCCGCCGACTCAGATCTTGGGCCCGCACCCACCGTTTCGGGGGGTCACGGGACCAAGATCCAGGGCGGCGGTGCCTGCTAGGGCGAGGCCAGGGCCGTTACGACCTCGCCGACGACGAGGACCGCCGGTGGGCGCAGGCCGGCGGCCGCCACGTCCGCCGCCACCTGGCCGAGCGTGCTGCGCAGGGCGCGCTCGCCGCCGGTGGTCGCCTCCTGGACCACGGCGGCCGGCGTGGCCGCCGCCCGGCCGTGCGCCAGCAGCGTGTCGGTGATCGCCGCCAGGTTCTTCAGGCCCATGAGCACCACGAGCGTGCCGCGCATGCGTGCCAGGGCCGGCCAGTCGACCAGCGACGACGCGTGATCCGGGGCCAGGTGCCCGGACACCACCGTGAACTCGTGCGCCACCCCCCGGTGGGTAACCGGGATCCCGGCGGCGGCGGGCGCCGCGATGGAACTCGTCACGCCGGGCACCACGGTCACCGGTACGCCGGCGGCCGTGCACGCGATGACCTCCTCCCCGCCGCGGCCGAAGACGTACGGGTCCCCGCCCTTGAGCCGTACCACGAAGCGGCCGGCGAGCGCCCGGTCCACGAGGATGCGGTTGATCTCCTCCTGCGCCTTCGACGGGCCGTAGGGGATCTTGGCGGCGTCCACGAGCTCGACGTCGGGGCGCAGCTCGTCGAGGAGCATGCCCGGGAAGAGCCGGTCGGCCAC
>DASQDS010000662.1:0-1527 GCA_035634075.1 Pilimelia sp.
CGACCAGCGGCCCGCCGACGGGTGGCCCGCCGACGGGTGGCCCGCCGACCAGCGGCCCGCCGACGGGTGGCCCGCCGACGGGTGGCCCGCCGACCGGCACGCCGCCCGTGCCCGGCGGTGCCTGTGCCGCCGCGTACCAGACCGGCAGCTCGTGGCAGGGCGGCTTCCAGGCCCAGGTCACCGTGGCCGCCGGCGCGGCTCCGATCAACAACTGGACGGTCACCTGGTCGCTCGCGCCCGGCCAGTCGATCACCCAGGTCTGGAACGGGACGCTGACGGTCACGGGCTCCACCGTGACGGTCCGCAACGTCTCCTGGAACGGGGCACTGGCCGCCCGCGCCTCCGCCGCGTTCGGGTTCACCGCCGCCGGCACCCCGTCGGCGCCGGCCGTCACCTGCACGGCGTCCTGACAGGTCGGGTCGTGGGGGCCGGCGCACCACGCGCCGGCCCTCCGGCTATCCGCCGCGGTAGTGGCGGGCCACCGCGTGGAACGCCCGCTTCGGCCGCAGCGTGTACGGCGACGCCTCGTCGTCGGGGTCCGCACGGATCGTCGCGCACACCGCGAACGACGCGGTGTCCCAGTCCTGCCGGGGCAGGCCCGGCAGGTGCGGCGCGTCCGGCGCGACGAACTGGTACGGCGACGCGCCGAGCAAGCCCTCCGCCGCGAATACGGCCAGCATGCTCGCCAGGTGCCGGGCCTGTTCCCGCTCGTCGCGGACGAGGCCCGGCAGGAGCACCGGCGGGTCGACGCTGTAGTCGGTGACGTCCCACCCCATGCCGCCCCGCTCCGGCGCCCCGGTGTAGGTGCAGCAACCGAACTCCAGAATCATGATCGGCTTGCCCCACGCGCGGAACGGCGCCAGCTCCGCGGCGTGCCCGGCCCGGGTCGGGTGGTACGAGTAGTAGTCCAGGCCGACGATGTCGAACAGCGACCAGTCGATCCGTTCGAGGCCGGCCGCGGCGCCGTAGGTGAGCCGGCCGCCGAAGTGCCGGCGGGCCACCGCCACGGCCTCCCGCACGTGCCCGGCCAGCCGCCGGAAGGCAGCCGGGAAGTCCGCGCCGGGGCTGCGCAGGTACGCGACGCGCTCGGGAAAGCTGGCGCCGGGCAGGATTCCCGGCGTGAACAGCATGAATTCGCAGCCGACGACGAGGATGACCTCGGGTCCGTAGGCGGCCCGCAGCGACTCGGCGGCGCGGGCGGTCTCGGCCAGCGGGGCGAGCGCCTCGGCCGGGGGGTGCTCGAACAGTCGGGGCTGGATCGTCACCCGCATGCCCCGGCGCAGCGCCTCGCGCGCCGTGTCGACGAGGCGGCCGACGTCGTTGCCGAAGACGCCCACCGTGTTGGCGTGCAGGTCCTGGTGGATCATCCGGAGCTCCGCCCGCATCAGCCGCTTTCCCCAGACCAGCCGGCTGACCGGCCAGTCGACGGCGAAGGCGGTGCCGACGTCGTAACCGATGCTGCGGTACGCCAGCCCGGTGCGCGGCGCCGGCCGGGGGCCGGCCGGCGCGCGCGTCCCGGCGTGCGCG
>DASQDS010000663.1:0-9715 GCA_035634075.1 Pilimelia sp.
GGGTGCCCCGGGAGGATCTTCCGCGGCGCCATTGACCCCCCGGCGCGCGGCCCGGCCGGCCTGGAAGACTCGCCGTATGCGCGTCTACCTGGGAGCCGACCACGCCGGCTACGAGCTCAAGGTCCACCTGGCCAACCACCTGGCCAAGCAGGGGTACGAGGTGGTGGACGTCGGTCCGCACGCGTTCGACCCGGAGGACGACTACCCGGTGTTCTGCCTGCACGCCGGCGCCCGCGTGGTGGCCGACCCAGGCAGCCTGGGCGTGGTGATCGGCGGGTCCGGCAACGGCGAGCAGATCGCCGCCAACAAGGTCCGCGGCGTGCGCGCGGCCCTCGCCTGGAACGTGGAGACCGCACAGCTCTCCCGGCAGCACAACGACGCGAACGTCGTGGGCATCGGCGCCCGCCAGCACACGCTGGACGAGGCCACCGAGATCGTGACCGCGTTCCTCGGCACGTCGTTCTCCGACAGCGAGCGGCACTCGCGGCGGATCGCCCAGGTGGCGGCGTACGAGCAGAGCGGCGACCTGCCCCCGCTGCCCTGACCTGCCCTGAGCGGGGTCAGAGCTGGGCGAGCACCAGGCCGCCCCGCGCCTTGGGGGTGAACCAGGTGCTCTTGCGGGGGAGCTTGAGGCGGGCGAGGTTGACCGCCACGAAGTCGTCCACGGTCACCGGGGCGATGAGGATGGCCAGCTCCGCGCGGCCGGCGTCCACCTCGCGGCACAGCCACTCGGCCGGGTAGTCGCCGCCCACGTACGTGATCCGCTTGTCGCCCGGGTCAAGGCCCAGCGCGTCGCGCAGGACCACCCGCTCGACCAGCGCGTGGTCGAGGTTGTCGACGACGGAGGCGCCGCGCGTGGCGGGCAGCCGGACGGCCCACGCCGCGCCGCCGGCGTACAGGTGGACGGCGCCGCCGTGCGCCGGCACGCCGGGGCGGCCCGGCAGGGGCTCCACGGCGGCACCGGCGGCGGTCAACCGGGCGAGCAGCTCCGCCGGCGGGGCGGTCAGCTCCCCGATCAGCCGGTTGTAGGGCTGGATCGCCACCGAGGCCGGCGTGGTGACCACCGCCAGGAAGCGCGCCAGCCCGCCGGTCTGCGCAGCCAGGCTGCGGTGGTTGCCGTCTGCCACCACCAGCTCGCCGCCGCCGGCCAGGGCGCACAGCGCGTCCTGGTCGGGGCCCGCCGGCAGCGCCCAGATGGCGTGCGTACGACCGGCCTGGTCGGTGTCTGTCGCGGCTGGCGGCCCGGCGGCGTCACACGCGGCGGCGAGCGCGGCGTGCAGCTCGTCCCCGCGCCCGGTCTGCAGCAGCAGCACGGGCGACAGCAGGTGGCCGGTCGCCTCGGCCAGCGAGACGCGCTCCCGCACCTTGGCGATGAACACGTCTTCGTTGCGGATGACCAGGCCCGGCTCGTCGGCGCTGGTGGAGATCTGGTCGGTGTCGACCATGGCGAAGAGGCCGTACGCCGGCTCGTCCAGCGGCGAGGAGATACGGTAGAGCACCACCACCCGCTCCGCCGGCGTGTAACTGCCCTCGGCCTTGGCCTCGGTCAGCCGGGCGACGGCGTCGGTGAGGGACTCCGCGAAGGAGCGGCCGGCGCTGGCGGGCGCCAGGTGCGGCATCTCCACCGCCAGCGCGCTGCGTGGGTTGCCCTCGATGATGGAGGTGATCTCGGCGTCGTCAGCGAACTCGTCGTAGTTCTGCGCGCCGGTGCCGCCTGTGGTGATCCAGGCGCGGTGGATCGGGTGCACGACCGTCATGGCACGCAACGCTAGTGGCGGGGGTGGACGGAGCCCGGCACACCCCGCCGATGTGGGGCCTGCGTCACGGCCCGGGTCAGCCGCGGCCCGAGCGCGACCGGTGCCGGCCGGCGTTACGCCGGGGCGGGGCCGCGAAGATCAGCACGTCGACGCTGTTCGGCGTGGGGGCGGCGGCCCGGCGGCCGGGCGGTACGGTGGCCGCCCCGACGACGACGGGCGGGGCCAGCAGGTCGGCGTACTCCGCCGCGAGCGGCCTGTCGTCGCCCCAGCCGCAGCCGGCCACCCACCAGTAGCTGTCACCGGAGCACGCCGCCACGGCGTCGACCGGCACCGCGTCGACCGGCACCGCGTCGAGGGCTGCCGCCTCGACCGGCGCTGTCGGATCTGAACTTCCGGCCATCTCGCAAGCCTCCCGGGGGCAAGGGGCGCGACTGCCAGAGTCGCCGCGGCGGACACCCTGCGCAACGAATCTGTCCGGACCTGGTCATTACCTCCTTCGGGTGAACCGCCTCAGTCGAAGACCGGCCCGAGGGTGCGGCTGCGCTTGAGCTCGTAGAACCCGGGAGTGCCGGCCACCAGCAGGACGCCGTCCCACAGGCGCCCGGCGGCCTCGCCGGTGGGCCGCGGGGTGACCACCGGGCCGAAGAACGCCACCGGCTCGCCGTCCGGGCCGGGCGCGTGGATCACCGGGGTGCCGACGTCGGTGCCGACCGGCTTCATGCCGGCGTCGTGGCTGGCCCGCAACGCCTCGTCGTACGCCGTCGAGTCGGCCGCCGCCGCCAGCGCCGGGTCCAGGCCGGCCTCGGCCAGCGCCGCGGCGTACAGCTGCTGGCCGTACTCCAGCTTCTCCAGGTGGATGCGGGTGCCCAGTGCCGTGTAGAGGTCGCGCAGGACCTCCGGGCCGTTGGCCTGCTCGGCGGCGACGCAGACCCGGACGGGGCCCCACGCCCGCTCCATCAGGTCCTCGTACTCGGGGGGCAGTTCCCGGCCGGCGTTCAGGACCGACAGGCTCATGACGTGGAACCGGACCGCCACGTCCCGGACCCGCTCCACCTCGAGCAGCCACCGGGAGGTGATCCAGGCCCACGGGCAGGCCGGGTCGAACCACATGTCCACGCTGTCCCGGTCGGTCATGCGACCTCCTCACGTCGGGGGTGGCCGCCGCCGCGGCCCTTACCGGTCTATACCCGTCCGGGCACCACCTCACTGATCGACGCGGTGAGCTGTGCCACGCCACACGGATCCGGGCGGGCATGGAAAACTTTCCCACGGAAGGCTCCGGAACGCGTGACACCATGGGGCCGAAGCGGACGAGGCGGATGGAGACACGGCGTGGCCGGAGTGCGCAACCTGACCCAGGTGGAAGCGGCGGAGCGGGCGCGCCTGCTCGACGTCACCGCGTACGACATCAGCCTGGACCTCACCGATCCCACCGGCGGGCCCGGCGAGGGCACGTTCCGGTCGGTCACCCGGGTGGAGTTCCGCTGCACCGAGCCGGGGGCGGGCACGTTCATCGAGGTCGCCGCGGACGGCATCCGGTCGGCGACGCTGAACGGGACGCCGGTGGACACCGCGGGTTGGTCCGCGGAGCGGGGCCTCACGCTCACCGGCCTCGCCGCGGCGAACACGCTCGTGGTGGACGCGGATTTCCGCTACTCGGCCAGCGGCCAGGGCATGCATCGCAGCACCGACCCGGTGGACGGCGAGGTCTACCTCTACAGCCAGTTCGAGACCGCGGACGCCCAGCGGGTCTACGCGTGCTTCGACCAGCCCGACCTCAAGAGCATCTACACCTGGCGCGCCACCGTGCCCGCGCACTGGAGGGCGATCTCCAACATGCCCGTGGCGGGCGAGGAGCCGACCGCGTCGGGGGCCAAGACCGTGACGTTCGCGCCGTCGGCGCGGATGAGCACGTACGTCACGGCGCTGTGCGCGGGCCCGTACGTGGAGGTGCGGCACACCCACGACGGCATCGACATGGGGTACTTCGCCCGGGCCAGCATGGCCGGGTACCTGGACGCCGACGAGCTGCACCTGATCACCACGCAGGGCTTCGACTTCTTCCACGAGCAGTTCGGGGTGCGCTATCCGCTGCCCAAGTACGACCAGGTGTGGGTGCCGGAGTTCAACGCCGGCGCGATGGAGAACTTCGGCTGCGTGGTGCACGCGGAGGAGCACTACCTCTTCCGCTCCCAGGTGACCGACTACGAGCACGAGCAGCGGGCCAACACCGTCCTGCACGAGCTGGCCCACATGTGGTTCGGCGACCTCGTCACCATGCGCTGGTGGAACGACCTGTGGCTGAACGAGTCCTTCGCCGAGTGGGCGAGCCACTGGTGCAACAGCCGGGCCACCCGCTTCACGGACGCCTGGACGACGTTCCTGTCGATCCGCAAGAACTGGGGCTACCGGCAGGACCAGCTCTCGTCCACGCACCCGGTCTACTGCGAGATGCCGGACGTCGAGGCCGTCGAGGTCAACTTCGACGGCATCACGTACGCCAAGGGCGCCAGCGTCATCAAGCAGCTCGTGGCCTACGTGGGCATCGACAGGTTCCTGGCCGGCCTGCGGTCGTACTTCAGCCGGCACGCCTGGGGCAACGCCACCTTCGACGACCTGCTCACCGAGCTGGAGGCCTCGTCCGGCCGGGAGCTGCGCAAGTTCGCCGCGCAGTGGCTGGAAACCGCGCAGGTCAACACGCTGCGCCCGGAGGTGTCCATCGGCCCCGACGGCGCGTACACCGCGGTGGCGGTCCGCCAGGAGGCGCCGGCCGGCCACCCCACCCTGCGCACGCACCGGATCGGCGTCGGCCTCTACGACCTGCGCGACGGCGCGCTGGTCCGCCGCGAGCGGGTCGAGGCGGACGTGGCCGGGGAGCTGACCGCGCTGCCCCAGCTGGTCGGCGTCCAGGCCGCCGACGTGCTCTTGGTCAACGACGACGACCTGACGTACGCCAAGCTGCGGTTGGACGACCGGTCGATGGCCACGGTCGTGCGGCACATCGGCGGGCTGGATTCGTCGCTGGCCCGCGCGCTGTGCTGGGCGGCGGCGTGGGACATGGTGCGGGACGCGGAGCTGGCGGCGCGCGACTACGTGGCGCTGGTGCTGACCGGCCTGCCGGCCGAGTCCGACATCAACCTGATCACCTCCACGCTGCGCCAGGCCAGCAGCACCCTGACCTTCTACGCCGACCCGGCGTGGGCCCCGACCGGCTGGGCGGCCCTCGCCGACACCGCGCGGGAGGCGCTGGGCGCCGCCGCGCCAGGCAGCGGGTTCCAGCTCGCCTGGGCCCGGGCGTACTCGTCGGCCGCCCGCGCCGACGAGGACCTGGCGGTGCTGCGCGGCTGGCTGGCCGGCGACGGCGTGCCGGCCGGGCTGACGATCGACACGGAGCTGCGCTGGGCGATCCTCCAGTCGCTGGTGGCCAAGGCCGCCACCGGCCCCGCCGAAATCGACGCCGAGCTGGCCCGGGACCGCACCGGCAGCGGCGAGCGGGAGGCCGCGTTCGCCCGCGCCCTGCTGCCCACCGCCGAGGGGAAGGCCGAGACCTGGGACCGCCTGGTCGGGCCGGCGGCGCTGCCGAACTGGCTGCACCGGGCCCTGCTGCAGGGCTTCCAGCACCCGGCGCAGGTGGCGTTGACGGCGCCGTACGTCGACCGGTATTTCGCCGCGGCCGAGCAGGTCTGGGCGCAGCGGGACAGTGAGCCCGCGCAGGAGTTCCTGATGCTGGCCTACCCGTCGTTCCAGGTCAGCGATGAGACCGTCGCCGCCTCTGACGCGTGGCTCGGCCGGGACGGCCTGCCCGCGCCGCTGCGCCGGCTGGTGGCCGAGGGCAGGGACGGGGTGGTCCGCGCGCTCAAGGCCCGGGCCCGGGACGCCGACGCGTCCTCCTGAGCCGCGCGCCGGCCGGCGGGGGCACACCCGCCGGCCACGGGCTCAGGAGCGGCCGGCGTGGTTGGCGAGCTGGTCGAGGCCGACGATCACGCCGCCGGCGAGGTCGCCCCCGCCGAACGCGGCGGCCATCGACAGGGCCGCGAGCTTGGCGTCCCGGTCCTGGATGCGCTTGCGGGCCTGCGCGCCCGTGACGATCTCCAGGATGCGCTGGTTGGGCGACACGGCGATCAGCACCGACTCCGCCGGGTCGGCGAGCTGCCCGTGCAGCTTCTCCGCGTGCCCGCGCACCGGCTCGTCGAGGTCGCCGACGTAGACGCTGAAGGTCAGCCCGGTGGAGGCGTCCGCGATGCGCAGCGCCTGATCCAGCCGCAGCAGTTGGCGGGTGGTGAAGGGGCCCTCGGGCCCGGCGGCCGGCTTGCTCACGGTCTCACCAACGGTCACTTGCGCCTCCAGTCGTGCCCTGCGGCACCGCCGCACGCCCGGTCTCGACCTCGCCGGTGGAGATCGCCGGCGCCTGGGCCGCGCCGGCCACCGCCCGGCGCTGGTCGGCGCCCGTCACCCGCTCCGGCGCGGACAGGAACCACACCGGGGTGGCCTCGAACGGCCGGCCCGGCCGGTAGCGACGCGCGCTGCCCCGGCGGCCCCCGAACGCGTACGCCAGCCCGCCGACGAGCAGGACGATGAGCGCCGGGATGCCGACGAAGAAGAACACGGTCTCGATTGGTGACACGCCACGCCCCCAAGGCGTCAACGGGATGCAGGGTCGGACATCACGGTAGCGGAGGGCGTGCCCCAGCACTGCGCGGGGTGCCGGTCGCCCCAGGGCAGGAGCTGCTCCACCTGCGCCGCCGCGCTGATCAGGAGCCCGTCGGCGCCCATCGGCGCGGCGAGCATCACACCCACCGGCAGCCCGTCGGCGCTCTGGTGGGTGGGCAGCGACACGGCCGGCTGGCCGGTCACGTTGTAGACGGCGCAGTACGGCGAGAAGCGTCGCTGCCGGTCGAAGTCGTCCGCCGGGTCGCCGGTCTCGGTGAACCAGCCGACGGCCGCCTGCGGGGCGGCCAGCGTGGGCGACAGCAGCAGGTCGTAGCCGGCGAGCGCGCGTGCCGCCATGCGGCTGCGCCCCTGCAGCTCGGTCAGCGCGCCCATCAGCTGCGCCGCGGAGAGCCCGGCGGCGCGCTCCCGCAGCCAGCGGGTGATCGGCAGCAGGTCGCCCTCCCGCTGGGGCGGCACCGGCGACAGCGACAGCGCGTACCAGATCGTCTCGAAGAGCGGCCAGACGTCGGGGCCGAACGGCGGCGCGACCTCGACCACGTCGTGGCCTGCGCCGGCCAGCGCCCGCGCGGCGGCGTCCACGGCTGCCGTGCAGACGGGGTCCACCGGGGTGTCCACCAGCATCGGGGCGGTGAACGCGCCCACCCGCAGCGGGCCCGGGTCGGTGCGGCGCGCGGCCGCCAGGTAGCCGTCGGCCGGCCGGGGCGGGGTCGGGTACGGCTCGCCCTGCACCGGGCCGGCCATCGCGTCCAGCAGCGCCGCGGCGTCGGCCACCGTACGGGCGAGCGGGCCGTGCGTGGGCAGGCCGAACGCACCGAACCCGATGGGCCCGCCGGAGACCAGACCGCGGGTGGGCTTGTAGCCGACCAGCCCGCAGATCGACGCCGGGATGCGCACCGAGCCGCCCCCGTCGGAGCCCTGCGCCACCGGGACCAGCCCGGCCGCCACCGCCGCCGCCGCGCCGCCGCTGGAGCCACCGGCCGTGAACCGCGGCGCCCACGGGTTGCGCGCCGGCGGCGCCACCAGCCCCTCCGAGTACAGGGAGGTGCCCAGCTCGGACGCGGTGGTCTTGCCCAGGCTGACCAGGCCGGCGGCGGCGAGCAGGCCCACCACGTCGGCGTCGACCTCCGGCACGAAATCCGCGAACGCCGCCGAGCCGAGGGTCGTGCGAACCCCGGCGGTCATCGTCAGGTCCTTGATGGCCGTCGGGACGCCGTACAGCGGGCTGTCCGGCCGCGCCCCGGCCGGCCGGTCGTCCAGCTGCCGCGCGTGGGCCAGCGCCCGCTCGGCCGTCACCGTGACGAAGGCGCCGACCGCCGCCCCGTACGACTCGACCCGCGCCAGGTGGTGCGCGGCCAGCTCGGCCGCGCTCACCTCGCCGCGGCGGACGGCGTCGCCCTGCTCCAGCGCCGTCAACTCATGCAGCTCCGCCATGCCGGCCCCCGCTTCCGCTCGCGTGCACGCTCCCATCCTGCCCGGCGCCGGCTACCGTGCGGGAGATGGACCCGATGGAGCGCGCGCTGAGCCTGGACGCCGCGGACCCGCTGGCCGGCTTCCGCGACCGCTTCCTGATCACGGACCCCCGGCTGGTCTACCTGGACGGCAACTCCCTGGGCCGGCTGCCCGTCGCCACCCGGGACCGCCTGCGGGAGGCGGTGGACCGCGAGTGGGGGGCTGAGCTGATCCGCGGCTGGGACCGCTGGATCACCCTCGCGGCGGAGGTCGGCGACGTGCTCGCCGGCGTGCTGGGCGCCGAGCCCGGCGAGCTGGCGCTGGCGGACTCCACGAGCGTCAACCTCTACAAACTCGCGGTCGCCGCCTGCGCCGCGCGGCCCGGCCGGCGGGTCATCCTGACCGACGACGGCAACTTCCCCACCGACCTGTACGTGCTCCAGGGGGTGGCCGAGGCGCGCGGGATGCGCCTGGCGGTGCTGCCTGCCGACATCGACGACGGGGTGCGCGCGGCGGACGTGGCCGCGGCACTGGGACCGGAGGTGGCGCTGGTCAGCCTGTCGCACGTCGCGTACCGCTCCGGCGCGGTCGCCGACCTGCCCGGGATCACGGCGGCCGCGCACGAGGCGGGGGCGCTGACCCTGTGGGACCTCAGCCACTCCGCCGGGGCCGTCCCCGTCGGGCTGGGGGCGGCCGGCGTCGACCTCGCCGTCGGCTGCACGTACAAGCACCTCAACGGCGGCCCCGGCGCGCCGGCCTTCCTGTACGTGCGCCGCGACCTGCAGGCCGTGCTGCGCCAGCCGGTGTGGGGCTGGTTCGGCCAGCGCGGCCAGTTCGAGATGGCCGCCGCGTACGACCCGGTGGAGACCGTGGAGCGCTTCCTGGTCGGCACGCCGCCGGTGCTCGCCGGGTACGCGGTGCTGGAGGGCGCGCGGCTCACCGCCGAGGCCGGCATCGAGGCCATCGCGGCGAAGGTCACGGCGCTCGGCTCGTACGCCGTCGAACTGCACGACGCCTGGCTGGCGCCGCTCGGCCTGCGCCTGGCCTCGCCGCGCGACCCGGCGCGCCGCGGCGCCCACGTGACGCTGCACCACCCGCACGCGTGGCAGCTCAACCAGGCCCTGCGGGCCGCCGGCGTGCTCCCGGACTTCCGCACCCCGGACCGGCTGCGGCTCGGGCTGGCGCCGCTCTACACCAGGTTCGTGGACGTCCACGAAGGGCTGGCGAGGCTGCGCGACATCGTCGCGACCCGCGCGTACGAGAGGTTTCCCGCGGACCGCTCCCGGGTGACCTGACCGTCCCCTTTCGCCTTTCCCGGGTAGTGCTGTACCGCTGGGGATGGGATGATCTGGGCAGCACGCCTGAGCGGCGCCGGTCCGCCGCGGCCCCTCCCCCGGGCCGTTCCGGCTCGCCGAGGGAGGGAAACCGTGATGCTCGCACCTGCCCTGGTCAGGACAGTCAGCCTGCTGGCGCTCGCCGTCCCGGCCGTGGCCGTCGCCGCGCCCGCGGCCGCCGCGCCCCTGCGGGCCACCGCCGCGGAGGCCGATGTCTTCGTCGAGGTCAATCCGAGCACCATCGAGGCCGGCGAGCGGGTCGGGATTCGCGCCAGCTGCACCGACAACACCCGCAACGCCGTGGTCCGCGCCGACGTGTTCGGCCGGGTGACCGTCCACCCGCGCGGCGACTTCCTCGTCGCCACCGCGGACCTGCGCGACACCCTGCTGGCGGACACGTACACCGTGCGCCTCGAATGCCCCAACGGCGACCGGGCCACCGCGAGCCTGCACGTGGTCAGCCGCACCCGGCCCGAGCAGGGCCCGGCGACCGGGTTCGGCGGG
>DASQDS010000664.1:0-15339 GCA_035634075.1 Pilimelia sp.
GGGTGGGCCGTAGGCGCCGCCGGGGGCTCCTGATGTCGGGGGACCGTAGCCACCCGCCGGGGCCCCGGAGGTCGGGGCGCCGTAGCCGGGTCCACTGACGGGACCGCGGCCGACCTGGGTCGCGTCACCGTAGCCACCGGCACCGGCCCAGGCCGGCTGGGTGGGCGCGCCGCCGTAGCCAGGGGCCTGCGGCGGGACGGCGGGCAGGCCGTACGGGTCGGCGTACTCGTCACGGATGGGTGACTGCAGCATGGTCGGCGCGTCGGCGAGGTTGGGCCGGCCCACCATGGTGGCGTCGGCGCCCATGCCGGCGCGGTTGGCGACCCGGGTGGGGTCGCCGGGCGCGCCGTGGAAGGCGCCGCGGCTCGCGGGGACCGCGGCGGCGCCCGCGGCACCGACCTCCGCGTCCTCGTCCGCCAGCTCCTTGTCCTGCTTGCGGCGCACCAGCAGCAGCACGATCGCGCCGACGCCCAGGGCGACGAGCAGGCCGCCCAGGATGAAGACCCAGGGCAGGCTGGAGTCCTCGTCGTTGACCGGCGTGCTTCCGAGCGCGCCGGCGGTGGTCTCGGGGGCGACGGTGGGCGGCAGGGTCGGCGGCGTGGTGGGCGGTGCGGAGGCGCTGGCTGACGGGGCGGCGGTGGCGGCCAGGCGGAGGCGGACGTTGGTCCGGCCCGGCCCGGCGCCCACGGAGAAGCTGGTCCGCTGGTCGCTGAACCCGTCGGCCTGCACGGCGATCGTCACGCGCCCGGGCGCGATGGGCTTGGCGGCCGAGGAGGTGAACGAGAACCGGCCGTTGTCGTCGGCCTCCTCCTGCCAGGTCTTGCCAGCGGAGTCGATCATGGCAACGTTGGCGTTCGGCACCCCGTCGCCGGTGTCCGCGTCGGTGATCCGCCCGGCGACCCGCTCGACCGTCGGGGCCTGCTGCGGGCCGCGAAGCGTGATGTCCTGTTCGGCGGACTCGCGGTCCTGGGAGTTTGCCCGGCTCTGCGCGATGACCTGGACGCGGGCGTCCCGCTCCTCGCCCGGCCGCAGGTTGGGCGAGATGAGCCGGGCGTTGAAGGTGGCCGTCTCGTCGGGCTCGAGAGGTCGATCCGGGAAGGTGCACTCGCCGTCGCACTGCAGCCCGTCGGAAGTCTCCACCCTGATGGTGAACTCGGTGGCCTCCCTGTTCGTATTTTTCACCGAGTACTGGAGGTTCGCCTGCTGGCCAGAGGTCAGCGTGTTGTTGGAAAGGGTGATGATCCTGACCTCGGGGTCGTCCGCGTACGCTGGGGCGGCGAGGCCGGCCGTCGCGCCGGCGACGAGTGCCGCCGTCACGCCGACGCGCAGCATCCAGGCCCGTCGGTGCGTGTGCACGTCCACCGCCTTCCGATCCAGCCACCCGTGTCCAGCCACCCGTGTGAGTGCACCGTCGGCAACTATGCCTTGTCCGGGCTGATACGCGCGACCCAGGGGCGCGAGGAAGTACCCCCAGCGGGGGTCGTATCGTCCCGACGTGTCCCCTGCGTACGGTAAGTCACCGGCGGTCGCCGCGGCCCTCGCTGCATTCGACGCTGGGCGGCCCATCGACCGAGTCACGCTGCGCGATGCCGTGCGTGCGTTGCTGGCTGACCT
Organism: Pilimelia sp.; assembly: GCA_035634075.1. Taxonomy (GTDB): domain Bacteria; phylum Actinomycetota; class Actinomycetes; order Mycobacteriales; family Micromonosporaceae; genus DASQDS01. The sequence continues at coordinate 1,615 of DASQDS010000664.1, forward strand.
CGCCGCGCGGGCGCCGGGTCGCTCCGTCGAGGTACGGGTCCCGCCGTTCGGCGCCGTCCAGTGTGGTGCGGGTCCCCGGCACACGCGCGGGACGCCCCCGAACGTGGTGGAGATGGAGCCCCTGACCTGGCTGGCACTCGCCACGGGGCGATTGTCGTGGGCGGACGCGATGGCCGAAGGTCGGATCACCGCCAGCGGCGGCCGCGCCGACATCTCCGGATACCTGGAACCGGAGGAATGACGGCATCGCCGCGTAGCCGGGCGGAGCCGGCCCGTGCGACGCCCGGCAGCGGCAACGTGGCGCTCTGTCATTCTCCCAGGCTCGCGTACACTGTTGCGGGTCGGCAGCACGTCCCCGCTGGCAGCCCATGATGAGCACGAGGAGCGGCAGGTGCCCCGAGGCGACGGCCGGTTGAGCCACGACCTCGACCCCCAACGGCCCGGACCGCAGGACGCCTGCGGCGTGTTCGGTGTCTGGGCACCGGGGGAAGAGGTTTCAAAACTCACCTACTTCGGGCTGTACGCGCTACAGCACCGGGGCCAGGAGGCTGCGGGCATCGCGGTCAGCGACGGCTCCGGAGTGGTGGTGTACAAGGACCTGGGGCTGGTGGCGCAGGTCTTCGACGAGCCCACCCTGGCGAGCCTGCGCGGACACCTGGCGATCGGGCACACCCGATATTCCACCACCGGTGGCTCCACATGGGAGAACGCGCAGCCCACCATCCGGGCCACCCCGTCCGGCACGACCATCGCCCTGGCGCACAACGGCAACCTCGTGAACACCGCCGAGCTCGCCGCCCAGGGCCGGGAGCAGGGGCTCGACGCCGACGGCACGTCGGACACCGCGATCGTCACCGCCCTGCTGGCCGGCCGGCCGGACCTCTCGGTCGAGGCCGCCGCGATGGAGGTCCTGCCCACCCTGCGCGGGGCGTTCAGCTTCGTCTTCATGGACGAGACGACCCTCTACGCGGCGCGCGACCCGAACGGCGTACGCCCGTTGGTGCTGGGCCGCCTCGAGCGCGGCTGGGTGGTGGCCAGCGAGATGGCCGCGCTGGACATCGTCGGCGCGAGCGTCGTGCGCGAGGTCGAGCCGGGCGAGCTGATCGCCGTGGACGAGGACGGCCTGCGCTCCGCGCGGTTCGCCAGCCCGGAGCCGAAGGGCTGCCTGTTCGAGTACGTGTACCTGGCGCGGCCGGACACGACGATCTCGGGCCGCAACGTGTACTCCGCGCGGGTGGCCATCGGCCGGCGGCTGGCGGCCGAGCACCCGGTCGAGGCCGACATGGTCATCCCGGTGCCCGAGTCGGGCACGCCGGCGGCGATCGGCTACGCCGAGGAGTCGGGCATCACGTACGGTGCGGGCCTGCTGAAGAACGCGTACGTCGGCCGGACCTTCATCCAGCCGTCGCAGACGATCCGCCAGCTGGGCATCCGGCTGAAGCTGAATCCGCTGCGGGAGAACGTGCGCGGCAAGCGCGTCGTGGTCGTGGACGACTCGATCGTGCGCGGCAACACCCAACGGGCGCTGGTCCGGATGCTGCGCGAGTCGGGCGCCCTGGAGGTGCACGTGCGCATCTCGTCCCCGCCGGTGCGGTGGCCGTGCTTCTACGGCATCGACTTCGCGACCCGGGCGGAGCTGATCGCCAACGGGCTGGACACGGAGGGCATCCGGCGGTCCATCGGCGCCGATTCGCTGGGGTACGTTTCACTCCCCGGGTTGATCGCGGCGACCGAGCAGCCGAGGACACGACTGTGTCGGGCGTGTTTCGATGGTGAGTACCCGATCGGGCTCCCACCCGGGAATCTGATCGGGAAACACGTGCTCGAGGGAGTCGGCAAGCGGGTCAGCCTGGATGCCGAGGTCCCCGTGACGGCCGAGCATGGCCAGGAGCCCGCGGCGGACCACACCGCACCGGGCGCGAAGCCTCTCGTCGGCAGCGCCGGCGGTGGCGACGCTTTTCACCGTTCCTAGGACCCACGATGCCGGTGCCGCATGCGCCGGCCGAGCATCCGTCGAGAACGTCTCGACCGCGCGACCCGATGCGGGGCCCGCCCGCAGGAACACAAAGGGGAGAACCGTGACGCACGTGACCGAGCGCGCCAGCTCCGGAGCCAACGGCAACGGCTTCGAGAACGCCGATGTTCAGCCCTGGACCGCCGGCAACGGGCGCGGGCGCAAGCGCACGGTCACGTACGCCGACGCCGGCGTGTCGATCCACGCCGGTGAGAAGGCCGTGGAGCTGCTCAAGAGCAAGGTGCGGCGGACCACGCGGCCGGAGGTCATGGGCGACCTCGGCGGGTTCGCGGGGCTCTTCCGGCTGAACGTCGGCAAGTACACCAATCCCATCCTGGCGTCATCGACGGACGGCGTGGGCACCAAGCTGGTGATCGCGCAGCAGATGGACATCCACGACACCGTCGGCATCGACCTCGTGGCGATGGTGGTGGACGACCTCGTCGCGTGCGGCGCCGAGCCGTTGTTCCTGCTGGACTACATCGCCTGCGGCGAGGTCGTGCCGGAGAAGGTCGCCGAGATCGGCGCCGGCATCTCGGACGGCTGCCGGTACGCCGGGTGTGCGCTGCTGGGCGGCGAGACCGCGGAGCACCCGGGGGTGCTGCGGCCCGACGAGTACGACCTCTCCGCGACCGGCGTCGGCGTGGTGGAGGAGGCGGACATCCTCGGCCGGGACAGGGTCGAGGTCGGTGACGTGGTGATCGCCATGCGCTCGTCCGGCCTGCACTCCAACGGGTACTCGCTCGTCCGCCACGTCCTGCTGGGCGCGGGCCGGATGCGGCTGGACTCGGTGGTCGAGGAGTTCGGCCGGCAGCGGACGCTGGGCGAGGAGCTGCTCACCCCCACGAAGATCTACGCCAAGGACTGCCTGGATCTGATCGTCGAGTGCGAGGTCCGGGCGCTGGCGCACGTGACCGGCGGCGGCATCCCCGGCAACCTGGTCCGGATCCTGCCCGACCACGTGGACGCGGTGGTCAACCGGTCGACCTGGCGGCCGCAGTCGATCTTCGAGCTGGTGCAGACCAAGGGCCGGATAGAGGATCCGGAGATGGAGTCGACCTTCAACATGGGCGTGGGGATGTTCGCCATCGTGTCGGCGGCGGACGCCGACCGGGCGCTGGCCTTCCTGGCCGGCCGCGGCGTGGAGGCCTGGCAGGCCGGCGACATCATCGACGGCTCCGGGTCGGTGCGCATGATCGGTTCGCACACGCGCGGCTGACGCGCGGCTGAGCGAATCGCTGGCCATTGATTTAAGTCGATGCGGTGTGCCGCCTTCCTCGGTCGCACCGGTCCACCTAGCCTGGAGCGGCACGTCGGCGGGACGGGCGGGTGGGCGTGAGGAGGGCTGTGTCGAGGCGACGGGTGTTCTCCGGGATGCGGGGCATCGCGGAGCGGCCGGCGTACGTCGTGATGCAGCCGACGACGTTGTGCAATCTCGATTGCACCTACTGCTACCTGCCGCATCGGGCCGCGGATCGCCGCATGCCGGTCCCGGTGGCGGCAGCGGTGGCTACCGCCGTGGCGCCGTGGGCACGCGACGGGCGGTTCTCGGTGGTCTGGCATGGCGGTGAACCGCTGGCCGCCGGCCGGGATCACCTCGCCGCGCTGCTGGCCCCGTTCGACCCGGCGGTGGAACACCACGTCCAGACCAACGCGACGCTCGTCGACGACGCCTGGTGCGAGTTCTTCGCCGAGCACCGCATCCGCGTGAGCGTCAGCGTGGACGGCGCCCGGGTCCGCAACGACGCCCGGGTCACCCGGGGGGGCCGCCCGGCGTACGACCGGATCATGCGCGGCGTCGCGGCGCTGCGCCGGCACGGCATCGGCTTCTCGGCGCTGTGCGTGGTGTCCCGGCCCTCGCCGCCGCTGGCCGAGGAGCTGTACGCGTACTTCCTCGACCTGGGCTGCGACGTGCTCGGCCTCAACATCGAGGAGCAGGAGGGCGTGAACACCCGGGTCAACGCGCACGCCGGGGAGGCGGTGGCCGGCTTCTGGGCGGCGCTGACGGCGGCCTGGCGGCGGGACCCGCGCATCCACATCCGGGAGATCGAGTGGTCGCTGCGGTACGCCGCCGCGGTGCTCGACGGCACCGACGACGAGGTGCTGCCGCGCCGCCTCGACCCGATCCCCACCGTGGCCCAGGACGGGTCGGTGGTGTTGCTGTCGCCCGAACTGGCGGGCTTCTCGGACCCCCGGTACGGGGATTTCAGCAGCGGCAACGTGTTGACGACGCCGCTGGCGGAACTCCTGCGGACGGCCGGCGACACGCCGTGGATCGCCGAGTTCCTGACCGGCGTGGAGGCCTGCCGGGCACGCTGCCCGTACTTCGGCTTCTGTGGCGGCGCCCACGCCGCCAACCGCTACTTCGAGCTGGGGCGTTTCGACGGTACGGAGACGAACCACTGCCGCAACAGCAAGATGCGCCTACTGGAGGGAGTGCTCGACCATGCCCGAGACCACGAGTCCTCGGTCGCCTGAGGCCGCCGCGGAGGAGGCCGACGACGCGCTGACCGGGCGGGTGCAGGGCGCCCGAGCGGGCCTGACGACGCTCCTGGCGGAGGCGGAACGGGCCCGCCGCGCGCGGGCGGAGGCCGAGCGGGACGCCGGCTCCGGCGCGGTGTGCGCCTGGAACCACTTCGAGAACATCCCGACCTTCTACAACTGGAACAACCGGCCCCGCTGACCGCGAACACGACTGAGCACGCGGCCAGCCGCGTGCTCAGTGGGTTAGGCGGGTCAACCGGACCGGGACGCCCAGCGCGGGGGGTCGTCCGCGGGGTCCTCGTCGTCCTCGTCGTCGTCCGAGTCGTCGAGGTACGGGTCGGGCTGGTCGAAGTCGCCAGCAGGCTTATGGCTGCCGCTCGCGAGCTCGCGCTGCAGCGCAGCGAGGTCGGTGTTCGGGGTGTTGTACTTCAACTCCCGGGCCACCTTTGTCTGCTTGGCCTTGGCTCGGCCGCGCCCCATGGCTCGACCCCCTCGCACAAATGACGGGGCTGCCCGAAGGCGGGCCCCGATGATGTCCGGCATCTCTCGTGGCTCTTACGGTACATGGGTGCGCGCCCGTTCGGCACCTCGGGTTGCTACGGGCCGGTTCAGCGCGTCGCAACCCCTCCAGGGGGCACCCGGTTCGGTGTCGTAAGCACTCGGACGAGGCTCGGTCCTGACCCGGTCGCCCGGCTCGCCGGCCAGGTCAACCGAGGTGGATGCCGCGCAGCCGGCCGATGTCGGCCATCCGGCGTTCGGCCATCCGGTCCGCCGCGACGGCGGGCGGCACGCCGTCGTCGTCGGCGAGCCGCAGGATCAGCCGCGTGGTGTCGAAGATCGCAGTAGCGCGCTCCTTGGCCCGGGCGAAGTTGAACCCGGCGATCTCGTCGGCGACCTGGATGACGCCGCCGGAGTTCACGACGTAGTCAGGGACGTAGAGGACGCCGCGCTCGGCCAGCAGCTTCTCGATCCCCGGGTGCGCGAGCTGGTTGTTCGCCGCGCCGGCGACGATCCTGGCCCGCAGCGCCGGCACCGTCGAGTCGTCGAGGGCGCCGCCCAGCGCGCACGGCGCGTACACGTCGATGTCCGACCGGATCAGCGCGTCGGCGTCCGCGACCAGGTCGACCACCGGGTGCTGCCGGCGGACCCAGCCCACCGCGCGCTCGCTCACGTCGGTGCCCACCACGGCGGCGCCGTCGGCCAGCAGGTGCCCGATCAGGTGCTTGCCCACCTTGCCCAACCCGGCGATGCCGACCCGCCGGCCGCGCAGCGTCGGCGCGCCCCACGCGTGCTCGGCCGCCGCGCGCATGCCCTGGAACACGCCCCACGCGGTGAGGACCGACGAGTCGCCCGCGCCCCCGTCGGCCTCGGACCGGCCGGTCACGTAGCGGGTCTCGCGGGCGACCAGGTCCATGTCCCGCACGTAGGTGCCGACATCGCACGCCGTGTAGTAACGCCCGCCCAGCGACTGGACGAAGCGGCCGTAGGCGCGCAGCAGCGCCTCCGTCTTGTCGTGCTCCGGGTCCCCCCAGATCACGGCCTTGCCGCCGCCGTGGTCCAGGCCCGCCAAGGCATTCTTGTACGCCATCCCGCGGGACAGCTCGAGGACGTCGCCCAGGGCGGCTTCCTCGCTGGCGTACGGGTGGAACCGGGTGCCGCCGAGCGCCGGGCCCAGGGCGGTGGAGTAGATCGCGATGATGGCGCGCAGGCCCGACTGGGTGTCCTGACAGAAGACCACCTGTTCGTGGCCGGTCGGCTCGGCGCCGCCGGTGCTGGCGAACACGCCCATGGCTGCTCCTCGGTTGGGTCGACGGGTCCTCGTGAGGCCCGCGATGGCCGCACCGGCGTTGGTGACGCCGGTACCGGTCGAGCGTAGTGCGCGACCGTGGCCGGTCGGCCGACGCAACCATCTGCAGCGGGCGGGGGGTTTCGTGGGAGGATCGCGCCGTGCCGTCGCTCTTCGCTTCATACCTGCGGGTGTACGAGCCGTTGACCGCCTTTGACCGGGACCGCCAGATCTTCTGGCGGCGGTACGTCAAGGAGGGGCGCGCGGTCGCGCCCAAGGAGGGGCCGGTGCGCCAGCGCACCGCCGTCCTGTCCGCCCTGGGCGCCGGCTGGACGCGCCTGCCGGACCTGCCCGACGAGGCCTACGTGCTGGAGTCGGACGACACGCTGCTGGTGTGCCCGTGGAACCTGAAGGTGCGGGTGGCGGAGGCCGCCCTGAGCGCCCGGGACGGCGTCCCCACGGTCCTGGCCGACGCGTTCGTGCCGCCGGTGCTCGCCGGCCAGGCGAAGGCCGTGGTCGAGGACTGGCGTAGCGGGGCCCGGGTCCTCGAGCAGGGCGTCCCGCGGGTGCACGAGCAGATCGCCACCTGGGGCGTCCCGCTGCGCTGGTTCGTCTTCGTGGACCTCGACGAGCGGCAGATCTCCCTGGGCGACGGGCGGCGGGTGCTGCGCTACCGCACGGAGATCTCGAAGGCCCGCCGCCGGGCCCACCGCGGCGTGTCGGTGCTGCGCAAGGCCATCGGCGACGCGCCCATCACCGAGGCGGTCGAGGAGGGCACCCGGTGGTTGGAGGAGTTCCATCCGCGGTCGGTCGTGGAGCTCGACTACGGCGGGCTGGTGGACCTGCTGCCGGACGACGCATTGCGGGACGACGATTCGCCGGGCCTCGCCGCCGCGGGCCTCGCGGCGCTTGCCCGGGCGGACGCGGACGCGGCGACGGAGGCGTACGAGAAGCTCGTCGCCCGGTGGCGGGCCGTGCAGCTGCTGGAGCGCTGCAATTAACGACAAACTCCCCACGAGGGTACGAAATTTCTTGCCTGAGGCGAGGAGTTTTCGTAGTCACCCGGTCACTATGGGTGGTTGATAGGCCGAATAATCGGGATTGCGCAGTACAAAACGGTCAAAAATTGGTCATTCATCATCCGTCTATCCAGGGACGTTCGGCCGTTCGGCCCATGTCGGACATCGGGGACTAGCCGGACCATGAGAGGCGCGTCGACCGGCGGGACCCCGGTCGTCGTCTTTAGTTCCTGTGGAGGAGTGACCGATGGCATCGCGTACGCATGAACCGGAGCCGCTACTCACGCCGGCCGAGGTTGCGTCGATGTTCCGCGTCGACCCGAAGACGGTCACCCGGTGGGCGAAGGCGGGCAAGTTGAGCGCCATTCGCACGTTGGGTGGCCACCGCCGGTACCGAGAGTCGGAGGTGCGGGCCCTGCTGCAGGGCCAGATTCCCCAGCAGCGACAGGGCGACTGACAGCCGTCTACACGCCGTCCGGACGTCGGGCAGGGGTGGAGGATGCACGGAGCGATCCGTGCGCCCTCCACCCCTGACGTTTTCCGGCCGCGGCGAGCCGTGCCCGTCCGCGCCGCGCTGGCTACGGTGAGGGCATGGACGCGGTGAGCGAGCAGGCCGCGGCGCCCGGCGCCGAGCACGCCCCCCGTCCCCGGCGCGGCGACGTGTTCGGCGAGATGCTGCGCGACGCGTTCGCCGTGTCCACCGGGGTCGGCCCGCGCCCGTTGGCGGGCGGCCGCCTCCCACGTCCGGTCATCGAGATCATCGAGCGGGACGACGGGTTGATCAACGGCGCGCCCGCCGCCCACTACCTGCACGGCCCCGAGGACTGGGAGCCGTACGACCACCGGGCGGTGGACCGGGTGACCGGCGCGGCCCTGGACATCGGCGTCGGGGCCGGCCGGATCGCGCTCGTGCTCCAGGAGCGCGGTGTGCCCGTGACCGGGCTGGACATCTCGCCGGGCGCGGTCGCGGTGAGCCGGCGGCGCGGGGTGCGGGACACCGTCCACGCGACTGTCGACGAGCACGCGGGGGCCGGCCGCAGCTACGACTCGTTCCTGCTCCTGGGCAACAACCTCGGCCTCATCGAGGGTCGCGGGCGGGCACCGGCGTTCCTCGCCGCGCTGGCCGCGATGGCCCGGCCCGGCGCCCAGCTGCTGGCCCAGGGCACCGACCCGTACGGTACGACCGACCCGCTGCACACCACTTACCACGAGCGCAACCGCCGCCGCGGCCGCCTGGGCGGGCAGCTCCGGCTTCGGCTGCGCTACCGCGAGCTGGCCACGGACTGGTTCGACTACCTGTTCTGCGCGCCCGGGGAGCTGGCGCAGCTGGTCGCCGGAACGCCGTGGCGGCTGGTGGACATCGATGACGCGGACGCCCCCTTCTACCTGGCGACCCTGCGCCTGGTCGGCTGAGCCGGCCCGGCACCGGGCCCCCATCCACAACGGGATGTCGACCAGTGGCGGTACGTCGTCCCCGCGAGCCTTGCCGAGTTGCGTGGCCCCATCAGCGGCACGGTGATCCTCGACCGGTGGCTGGACTGGTCCGGCGACAGCTTCTTGTGGTCATGGCGCTAACGCGACGGCGGGCGCTGCCGGGGGACCGTGCGCAGCCCTGCGGTGAGCATGTCGAAGGCCTCCTGGCGGAGGGCCCGCAGCGGGCGCCGCCCGTCGGCCGCCGCCCACAAACTCAGCGCGACATCCCAGGACGCCGCCGTCGCGGCGGCCAGTGCCAGCGGGTACGGGTGCCCCAGCAGCGGCAGCCCGGTGCGCTCGGCGACGAAGGCGGCGAACACCAACCGCAGCTCGTCGTTGAGCGCGAGGTACGTGACCCGCAGGGACGGTTGCCGCTCCATCAGCCGCAGCCGGCGCAGCACCGGCCCCTCCTGCTCCGGGTCGAGCTCCAACAGGTCCAGCACCGCGCGGATCGAGTCGATGGGCGGTTCCCCGGCCGGCCGGGTGGCGAGGGCCGCCCGGGTGCGCGGCACCCGGTCATGCGCCGCGTCACCGAACAGGACGTGCCGCTTGGAGGCGAAATACCGGAAGAACGTCCGGACGGCCACGTCGGCCGCGGCGGCGATCTCTTCGACGGTGGTCTGCTCGTACCCCTTCTCCGCGAAGAGCCGCAGGGCCGCCTCCTCCAGCGCGGCGCGGGTCTCGATCTTCCGGCGCTCGCGCCGGTTCGGGGGTCGGGGCGGTGGGGCGTCGAGCTCGGCGGGGGTGGTCACCCCGACATCCTGGCACGCCGCCATTCATGGAAGGCGATGTCAGGTGGCCGGATGCCGGCACGGGTGGTTTCGCGGGCCTACGGGTGAATCGCGCCCATAACGCGATTGTCGCCCGCATCGGCGGCTAGCGTCAGAGCATGGGAGAGGTGCGCTCCCGACTGCTCGGCAACCTCCTGGGCAGCCTCGCTGTGCTGGCGGTCGCGGCCGCCGTGGCGATCGGGCTGCCCGCCCTGGACCGGGCCCTGCCGGCGGCCCGGCCGGTCACCCACGGTCAGCCGTACGGCATCGGCGCGGGCGTCACCGTGGTGCCGCCGGCCGGCGCGCTGCTCGACGTCACCAAGACCCGGCCCGGCCCGCGCCGCGGCACGGCCCTGTTCCTGCTCGGCTCCGTCCGGTACGCCGTCGTGGTCGGGCCGTTCACCGGCTCGTTGCCCGAGGCGGCTGCCCGCCTGCGCCACAAAATCACGGCGACGCGCGGCTGCCAGGTGACCGGCACGGAGCGGCCGGTGACGACCGGCGCGGGCGTCGGCGGGCGCGCCGGCGGCTACGCCGCGCCCGGCCGGGCGGGGCGGTACAGCGTCTTCCTGGTCCGCGGGCTGGCCGTCGAGGTGACGGTGAGCGGGACCCAGGCCGACCTGCGCGGGGCGCTGGGCCGCGTCGAGGCGAGCACCGCGTCCCTCGCCTTCGGGCGGCGACCGTGACCGGGTCGCCGGGCAGCCCGCCCGCGGGGCGAGTGCCGCGCAGTACCCGCAGCGCCCCGGTGCGGCCGACGCCCCCGCCGGGCCCGCTCGACGGCTCGCTGCTGCTCCCCGCGTTCTGGCTCGTCGCGGCCCTGCTACTGGTCGGAGCCGTGCGGGTGGCCACGGTCCTGCACGAATCCTTCAGCCGGTACCCCACCGCGACCGTTGCCGCGGTGGCCATGTTCGCCGCGTACGCCGTGCCGTTCTGGGCCTTCATCGACGGGCTGGACTACCTCGAGCGCGAACCGCCCGTGTTGCTCGCCACGGCGTTCGCCTGGGGTGCGCTGGTCGCCACCACGCTCGCCATCACCGGCGGCGCGGCCTTGCACAACCTCATCGCCAAGGCGGCCTCCCCGCGCCTCGCGTCGGCCTGGGGTTCCGCGCTCGCCGGGCCGACCATTGAGGAACTCGTCAAGACGCTCGGCATCGTGGCCATCGTGCTGGTCGCCCGCCAGCAGGTGAACAGCGTCCTGGACGGGGTCGTCTACGGCGCGCTGGTCGGCCTCGGCTTCCAGGTGGTAGAGGACATCGTGTACGCGGTCAACGCGGTCGCGCTGGCCGGTGGCGGGGATCGGGTGGACCCGGTGGTCACCACGTTCCTGCTGCGCGGATTCCTGGCCGGGCTGTGGAGCCACACCCTCTTCGGGGCGCTCGCCGGCGCCGGGATCGGCTACCTCGTCGTGCGCACGGACAGGTCGATGCGCTCCCGGCTCGGCGCGGCCGCGCTGGCGCTCGCCGGCGCATGGCTGTGCCACTTCGTGTGGAACAGCCCGCTGTTCGCGGACGGCCTCGGCGACGGCGGGCTCGGCGTGGCGGCGGCCCTCGTCGCCAAGGGCGCACCGCCGTTGCTGGTCATCATGATGCTGGTCCGGGCGGCCCGGGGCCGGGAGGCGGAGTACTACACCGCCCAGCTCGCCGCGCTGGCCGACCACCGGGTGGCCAGCCCGGCCGAATTGCGGGTGCTGGCCAGCTCCCGGCTGCGGGCAGAGGCCTGCCGGTACGCGCACGGTCGCGCCGGTGGCCGGGCGGCCCGGGCCGTCCGCCGGCTCCAGCGGGCCCAGGCCGGGTTGGCGGTGGAGCTGAGCCGGGCGGGTGCCGGCGCGGACCTCGCGGCGACCCCCGCCGTCCGCCGACGGCACGGCGAGGTGCTCGCCCAACGGGACCGGCTACTCGCGCTCGGGCACCCGGAGGCGCTCGCGCCCCGCGAACGCCGGCGCACCATCCGCCGCTGGGCCGGGACGGCGGGCGGCCTCACCGTGCTGCTCGTCGTCTGGGCCGCGATCCGCGCGCTCGGCCCGGCGTAGCGGCGACCGCCGGCGGCTCCGCGCGCGGCAGTGGGTCGGCGTTGCGGTCAGGCCGGCGTGGCCGGCGGGTGGCCGCCGTCGCCGTCCACCACGATGTCCGGGGTGCCGTCCTCGTCCAGGTCCACCATGGTGACGTCCACCTCGCCGTCGTGGTCGGTGTCGAACTGGAAGAGGTCCGGCTTACCGTCACCGTCCGTGTCCGAGACCCACAGGTCCACGCGGCCGTCCCCGTTCGTGTCCACCGCCGCCAGATCGACGCGGTCGTCGCCGCGGGTCTCCACGGTCTCCTGCGGGTCCGTCATGGGTGTCCTTCCGGTCGTGGATGTTGTCCGGGCCCATTCAAGCCCGTCGAGCCGCGCCCTGCATAGGTCTGCGCCGCGGTGGGGTCCGGCACAGCACAGCACAGCGCCGCCGAACGGGGGAGTCGGCGGCGCTGTGGGCTCTGGGCGCGGCGGGCAGGGCCGGCCGCCGGGGGTTCAGCCGCGGGCGTACGGGTCGGTGTAGGTGACGGCGTCCAGCGTGCCGTCGTGGTTGGTGTCGCGCGCGGCCACCTCGGGCCGCGCGTCGCCGTCCAGGTCGAGCAGCACGTCGTCCGTCCGGCCGTCGGTGTTCGTGTCCGCCAGCCAGGCGTCGGCGCGCCCGTCGTAGTCGTTGTCGAGCACCAGGCGGTCCACCCGGCCGTCGGAATCGAGGTCATGGGCCTCGTAGTCGACCAGCCCGTCGCCGTCCCGGTCGACCAGGAGCAGGTTGGCGGTGCCGTCGTCGTCGACGTCCCGCATGACGGTCTCCAGGGTGCCGTTGGCGTCGTTGTCCGCGTAGGTCACCTCGGCGTGCCCGTCCCCGTCGAAGTCCTTCCGCACCAGGTCGGCGTACCCGTCGCCGGTGTTGTCGGTGACCGTGGTGTAGCCGCCGTCGCCGTACCGTTCGATCAGTGTGTGCGGCGCCTGATCCGGATCGGCCGGGCCGAGCCCGGCGACATCCTCGTGGCCCGCGTCCGCCTGGTCCCCTTCCGGCAGCCCGGCCAGGTGCGGGTCGTACTCGCTCATCTGTGGTCCTTTCCAGCCGCCGCGCTCGCTGACGCCCTGACGGTATGCCGGCGCGGCGGGCGGTGTGTCCCGGGATCGTGCCACCCTTCGGCGCGACCCGGCAGGCGGTAACGTCCCGGACCATGGAAGTCGTGCCCGGGACGCCGGACGTTGGGGAAACGCTGCTCGCCCGGATGGGCATCGACGTGACGGAGGCGACCGCGGAGCGCGTGGTCGGCACGATGCCGGTCGCCGGCAACACCCAGCCCTTCGGCCTGTTGCACGGCGGTGCCTCGTGCGTGCTGGCGGAGACGCTCGGCTCGATCGGCGCCGGGTTGCACGGGCTGACGGTGGGGCGACCGGCGGCGCTCGGGATGGAAATCAACGCCACCCACCACCGCCCCGCCCGCGCCGGCGTGGTGACCGGAGTCGCCACCCCGGTGCACCGGGGCGGCACCGTTGCCACGTACGAGATCGTGATTGTCGACGAGGCCGGCGACCGCCTGTGTACCGCGCGCCTGACCTGCCTGCTCCGCCCCGTTTAGCCCGCCCGCGGGCGGGTAGGTCTCTGCCCGCCCCTCCCCGAGAACCGGGACGCCGCCTTGACCGACGGGCATACTGTGCCGCACGTGACCGACGTACCTGCCGAGGCGCTCGACGACGCCGCGCAGATCCTCAACTGTGCGCTCACCGGCGACGCCGACGCGGTCGCCGGGGGCTTCGACGCCGTCGTCGACCGGGCCGGCGTGGTGGGGGCATATGACGTCGCGTGGTGCCTGGCCGCCGCGATGGTCGGGGAGGCCGCACCCGCGGGCGCGTGGTCGCTGGAGTTCCCCGGCATCGACGATGCCGGTTACGACAAGAAGTGGGTGGCCCGGTTCGTCAGCGCGTACGCCAACGCGGACGCTTCCACGGGGGCGGCCCTGTTCGGTGCCGCCCTGGAGGACGGCCACCTGCCGGAGTGCCTCCTCACGCTGGCTGGTTCGGCGGTGGCGACCCTCCGCCACCGGGAGGCGCCCTGACCTGCTAACCCGGCTCGGGGGTTTCGGTGAGCCAGGTGCTGATCAGGGTCACCGCGGTGGTGGGAGCTGAGGTCTCGATGCGGTCGCGGGCTTCGATGAGGTAGGG
>DASQDS010000665.1:0-2096 GCA_035634075.1 Pilimelia sp.
CGGGCAATCAGGCCGGTGGCGGCGGCGGGCCGAGCCGGCGGGTCTCGACGGCCGGGACGCTGCCCGTGCCGTCGATCGGGTTCCTCGTCGGCGGCGTGCTGCTGCTGCTCGGCGCGGTGCTGCTGATCACGTTGCGGCGGCGGCTGCGCGGCCGGCGCGACGCCGCGCTCCCTCCGGTCGCCTACGGCGGCCCGGCCTACCGACCGGCGGCGTACTACGGTCCGCGGCGCTGACCGGCCGCCGGCTACCGCTGGTAGACGTCGGGCACCCCGTCGAGGTCGGCGTCCCGCTCCTCCGCCTCGCACAGCCGCCGGTAGACGCGGTTCCGCCAGCGCAGCACCACGCTGGCCAGGACCGCCGAGAGGACGGACCCGGCCAGGACCGCCACCTTGACGTGGTCGTCGCGCTCGCCGCCGGCGCCGAACGCCAGCTCGCCGATCAACAGCGACACGGTGAACCCGATGCCCGCGAGCAGGGCCAACCCCAGGACGTCCCACCAGGACAGCTCGTCGTCTAGCGCCGCCCGCGTGAATCGGGCCAGCAGGTAGGTCGCCCCCACGATGCCGACGAGCTTGCCGACCACCAGACCGAGGACGATCCCCACCGCCGCCGGGTCGGCCACCGCGGCGGCGAGCCCCCCGCCGACCACGGTCACGCCGGCGGCGCTGAGGGCGAACAACGGGACGGCGAACCCCGCGGAGACCGGCCGCCACAGGTGCTCCCAGCGCTCGGACCGGCTGGCCCGCTCCCCGGGGCGGGCGAGCGCGGGCACGGCGAAGCCGAGCAGGACGCCGGCGATCGTCGCGTGCACCCCGGAGGCGTGCATGAGCGCCCAGGCCAGCAGGGCGAGCGGTGCCAGTAGCCACCACCGCGCGACGGGCCGGCGGGCGAGCAGCGCGAACGCCGCCACGCACACCAGCGCGCCGCCCAGGGGCAGCGGGTGCAGCTCGGCGGTGAAGAAGGCCGCGATGATCATGACGGCCAGCAGGTCGTCCACCACGGCGAGGGTCAGCAGGAACGAGCGCAGGGCCGCCGGCAGGTGGGTGCTGATGATGGCCAGGACCGCGACGGCGAACGCGATGTCGGTGGCCGTGGGCACCGCCCAGCCGGCCGTCGAACCACCGGCCACGGTGATGTTCACCGCCAGGTAGATGAGCGCGGGGACCAGCATCCCCCCGAGCGCGGCCACGATCGGCAGCGCCGCCCTGCTGGGCGACCGCAGCTCACCGTCGACGAACTCGCGCCGCAGCTCGAGGCCCACCACGAAGAAGAAGATCGCCAGCAGCCCGTCAGCCGCCCATGCGCCGACCGTCAGGTCCAGGTGCAGCGCGGCCGGGCCGACCGTGGTGCCGGTCACGGCGTCGTACGAGCCCCGCCACGGCGAGTTGGCCCAGATCAGGGCGACGGCGGCGCCCGCCAGGAGCAGCAGGCCACCGATGGTCTCGCTGCGCAGCGCGCCGGCCACGGCCTGCGCACGCTGCCACGACGGGCGGGCGAACAGGCGATCCCGGTGGGCGGGCTCCGCAGCGGCGGGCGGTGTGATCGGGGTGCGGGACACGGGCAACGGCATGGCGCCTCCGTCGGGAACGCAGGGTCGGAATCGACGCCGACCAGGCTTCCCGGCACACCGGTGCCAGCCTATCCGAGGCGCGGCGTCAGGTCCGGAGGGCGCGGAGCTCGGCCAGGCCCGCGGCGACGTGGCGGAGCATGTCCGCCGCCTCGGCCAGCCGCGCGGTCGCCGGGTTGTCCGTCGCCGACCGGCCGTCCTCGGCGACGTAACCCGCGGCCGCGGCGACCAGCCGCTCGTACGCGGTGACGCCCTCGGTCAGCTCGTCGGCCAGCGCCCGGTGCGCCTCCGCCAGGGCGGGCTTGCTGTCCGCCGGCGCGAACCGCAGCGCCCGCTCGACCGCCATCACCCGCTGCGCCACCTCCCGGAGCCCGCGCTCCGCGACGGCCGCCTCCAGCACGGCCGCCTCAGCGGGGCCGCCGATCCGGCCGGCGAGGCCGGCGAGGGTCGCCGAGGCGGTGTCCAGCCGGGCCCACGGGCCGGCCGCGACCGAGCCGCGCATCGACAGCCGGGCCCGCTGGCGGCGTAC
>DASQDS010000666.1:0-1749 GCA_035634075.1 Pilimelia sp.
GCCGACCTCCCCCGCCGGCTCGCCACCCTGCTGGCCAGCCCGCTGCACCAACTGCCGGCCGAGGCGCTGCGGTCCGTCGCCGAGCGGGCCCGCTGGCTGCACCCGGCGCCGGGCGAGCGCGTCATCGTGGCCGGCGCCGCCGCACCGGAGGTGCTGCTGGTGGCCGACGGCTCGCTGCATGCCCGCAAACCGGGCGACCCGAGCGGCAGCATCCGGCACCGGGTCGGCGCGGGCGGCCTGGTCGGCCTGGCCAGCGCCCTCACCGGCGCCCCCGCGGCACTGAGCTGGCACACCGCCGGCACCACGCTGCTCGCCCTGCCGGCCCCCGCGGTCGCCGAGGCGATCGGCCCGTTGCCCGGGCCGCCGCTGGCGGACCGGGCGGAGGCGGAGCAGCTCTTCGCGGAGACGCCCGCGCTGGAGGCGCTGCCCGAGGAGGACCGGATGGCGCTCGCCATCGTGGCCGCCCCGGTCGACCTGCCGCCCAACGAACCCGTCTACCTGCGCGCCCGCAACTCCGCCGTGGTGGTCGGCTCCGGGGTGATCGTGCTGCCCGAGGGCACCGGGCTGCGCCGTGGCACCATGATCGGCCCGGTGGACGCCGACCTGCCCGACGCGGTGGCGTTCACCCGTACCCCCGTCCGGCTGTGGTCGCTGCCACCGGTGGCGCAGCTGCCCACCCTCCTCGGCGACGCACTGGGGCCGCAGCACGGGCTGGTGCCCGTCGTGGGCGGCCCGCCGCCGGCCGGCGTGCACGCCACGGCGGACTACCCGCCGCTCGCGGCGCCGCCCGGCCCGCCGCCGGCCGACGACGGGGCCGCCGCGGACCGCCGGTTCGAACGGCAACTGTGGTGGCTCCTGCTGCTCCTGCTGCTCCTCGCCGGCCTGCTCACCGCCAGCAACATGCTCCCCGGCCCGGCCTGGGCGGAGATGCCGGCCGACCGGGCGCTGCTGCGGGGCGACCGCGGCCGGGTGACCGCCACCGTCGGCGGCGACACGCTGCGCCTCGGGCCGGGCGATCAGGTGTACGTCACCGCCGGCGACCGGATCGAGGTGGCCGAGCGGTCGAGCGCGCGGTTGACGTACCGGGGCGGCTCGGCCACCGTGTTGTGCCCGCGCAGCGAGACAGTGGTGCGCGACCTGTGGAGCGTGGGCCAGCGGCCCATCGCGCCGCAGGGCCTGCTCCGGCTGGAACGCGGGCGCATCCTCACCGACACGGCCCCCACCAGCAGCGCCTACCGATCGCTCACCCTGACGGTGGACAGCCAGGGCAGCGCCATCCGCAACACCGGGCCGGCCTGGTTCGCCGCCAACCGGGGCGAGACGGAGGTGTCCACCGGCCGGGTGACCCGCGACGGCGCGGACCAGGCGGTCACCGGGGCGCCGCTGACGTGCGGCGACGGCGTGCCGGTCGAACGGCCGGCCGGTCCGCCCAGCGAGGAACCCACCCCGACACCCAGCCCGGTGCCGTCCGCCACCGTCACCGCGTCGGCCACCCCCCCGCCCAGCGTCCGGCCCAGCGCGGCACCGACGGCCGGGCCCGACGACGACCCGCCGCCGGTGGCCGGCCCGGCCACCCCGGGGGCCACCCCCAGCCAGTCGGCCGGCTCGCCGCCCCCGCCGCCGCCACCCCCGCCACCGCCGCCGCCACCACCGGCGAACGAGGCGCCCACGGTGACCTGGAGCCGGGTGCCGGCCGGCCCGATCGACCAGGACGGGCCCGACTGCTCCGGCGAGGCGCGGACGCTCAGC
>DASQDS010000667.1:0-3925 GCA_035634075.1 Pilimelia sp.
GCTGCTGCGGGTTGCCGGCGTACGTGGTGGTGCCCATCTTCCAGCAGTACCCGGCGACGGTGGCCGTGCCGGCGGAGGTGGCCGGGTACCAGCTGCGCGACGACCCGGACAGCACCCGCGTCGCGCGGGAGTTGGCGGACACGGCCGGCGCGGACGACATGTTCGCCGACGACACCTTCGCCGCCATGTACTCCGGCGGCCCCGGCCACACCGTCCTGGTGTACGGGATGACGGGCCTCCGGTTCACCCCGCGCGACGACCTCGACGCCACCTTCAGCCGGCTGGCGCCCCGGTACGCGGTGAAGACCAGCGAGCAGGTCGACGCCGGCCCGGCGGGCGGGCACCAGCGCTGCGGCGTGGGCGCCGGCGACGGGGACGACCTGGTGCTGTGCGCGTGGGCCGACCACGGCAGCCTCGGGGTGGCGACGTTCTCGGCCGGCTCCGTGCAGCGCAGCGCCGAGGTGCTCGCCGAGCTGCGCGGTCAGCTCCTGCACCGCAGCTGAGCCCGCCGGGGGCCAGCCGGCCCGGGGATCAGTCGGCCCGGGGATCAGTCGGCCGGCGGGTGCCGGGGCGGGGCGTAGTGCGGGACGTACTCCTGCCCGGTGAGCTTCTGGATCTCGGCCATGATCTCGTCGGTCATGGCCCGCAGGCCGGTCGAGTCGGCGGTCCGGCCGGTGAAGTCCAGCGGCTTGCCGAAGCGCATGACGACGGGCCCGGCGCCGGGTCGCGGCCAGCGGGCGCCGATCGGCTGGACCCGGTCGGTGCCGAGCACGCCGACCGGGATGACCGGCACGCCGGCGCCCAGCGCCAGTCGGACGACGCCGGTGCGGCCCCGGTAGAGCCGGCCGTCCGGTGACCGGGTGCCCTCCGGGTAGACCGCCACCAGGTCACCGCCCCGCAGGAGGGGGATCGCGCCGTCGAAGGCCGCCAGCGCCGCGCGCCCGCCGCCGCGTTCCACCCGGATGGCGCCCAGCCCGCCGACGACCGACCGGGTGAGCCACCCGCTCAGCCCGCTGCCGGAGAAGTACTCCGCCTTGGCCCAGAAGGCGATGTGCCGGGGCACGACGGCGCCGAGGAAGAGCTCGTCGGCGACGGAGAGGTGGTTGCCGGCGAGGATCGCCCCGCCGTGGGTCGGCACGAACTCCAGCCCCTCCACCTGCGGTCGCCACCCGAGCCGCAGGCCCGACCCGACCGTCAGCTTGCCGATGGTGTAGAGCGCCGGCACACGGCCTCCCCTGCTCAACGCCCTGCGGGCGCGGCGGCACCACGCCGCCGCCCCGATGGTAGGGCAGGAGCCGACCAAGGTCATCCGCGGCCGGCTGGCGCCCCGGCGAGGTGTCGGGGGCGCCAGCCGCCCCAGGTCAGGCGAAGTGCCGGATGGTGCCCCGCAGGGCCGGCTCACCCCCCTCGCAGTGCTGCTCGAAGGTGGCGAAGAGGGCGATCACCGCCCCGGCGTCGTCCACGACCAGCTCCCTGATCACAAAGCTGCCGGTGGTGGCGTTGCAGCCCCGCGAGTTCGCGGTGACGTCCAGCCCGGGATGGTCCGCGTCGGCGAACCGCTGGGCCCCCGTGTACCGGCCCACCGCCAGGGTCTCGCCGCGCTTCGGCCGGAGCGACACGCTCCAGGAGTCGCGCCGGCCCGCGACGCCGTACCCGATCCCGGCCGTCGTGCCGCTGAGCGTGAGGATCGAGTTGCTGTTGGCGTACGACTTCGTCTGCCCCTGGCCGATGTAGTCGCCGGCGTCGCTGACGAACCGGTACGACAGCGGGTACGCCCGGTAGCGCAGCCGGCCGGTCATCGGGGTCGCCGTCGCGCTCTCGCAGCGGCGGGAGAAGCGCGCGTCGAGCACGGTGACGGCGCCGGTGGCGTCGGTCTCGATCTGGTCGATCGTGAACTGCCCGTACACCTCGTTGCAGCCGCTGCCGTTGCCGGAGACGCTCAGTCCGGGCGCGCGGCCCTTCTGGAAGCCGGCGCGCTCGGCGTCGCGGAAGACGCCCGGGCGCAGGACCTCACCGCGCGGCGCCTCCAGCGCCACCGACCACCACTCGTCGTCCGTGTTGATGCCCGCGTAGATCGAGCGATTGGTCCCGCTGAGGCCGATGTCGGCCGCCGGCGCGGTGAACGTTCCGGTGGTCTCGCCGTAGGTGTAGCTGAACTCGGTCAACGCGACGGGCGCCGCGGCCGCCGGCACGGCCGTACCGCCCAGCACGAGCGCCGTGGCCGCCGCCGCGCCGACGGTGCCGGCCGCGAGCCGGCGGAACAGCCCCGCCCCGTTCGGGGGTGTGCGTGACATGGAACCTCCTGTTGAGGGCGCGCCCGCCAGGCGGCGAGCGCCGGCACAACCTACCGAAGCCCATCCATGTCCGCAGTCCCGCGCACCGCTAGGCCAGGTCGGGAAACCACAGCCCGATCTCGCGCTTGGCGCTGTCCGGTGAATCCGAGGCGTGCACCAGATTTTCCCGGTTGGACAGCGACAGGTCGCCGCGGATGGTGCCGGCCGCGGCCCGCCGCCCGTCGGTGGCGCCGACCAGCGCGCGCACCACGTCGATCGCCTGGTCACCGGCGAGGACCAGCGCGACCAGCGGACCGCCGGTCATGAAGGCCTTCAACGGCGGGTAGAACGCCTTGTCGACGTGCTCCGCGTAGTGCTCGTCGGCCAGTGCGGCGTCCATCGTCCGCAGTGCCATGGCCTCGGTGACCAGGCCCTTGCGCTCGAACCGGCCCAGGATCTCGCCGATGAGTCCACGACGGACCGCGTCCGGCTTGATCAGGACGAGCGTCCGCTCGTCTGCGCTGCTGGTGGACACCGTCGCTCCTCGAATCACGTGGCCGGACCGCGACCCGGCCCGGCTGCCGCCCGCCAGCCTATCGATCGGGTGTGCGTGGCGCGGGCCGTCGGTACTTCCCACCGATGGCGGCGCGGGCCTAGCCTTTGCGGTGAGGGATGGGGTGGTCAACTGTGGCCAACGGCAGCAGTCGGTCTTTCGCGAGTCGGTCTGTCGCGAGTCGGTCAGCCGCGAGTCGGGCCGTCGGAGGTAGGTCTGTCGCGCCGGTGCGCAAGGTGATCGCGGGCGCGCTCGCCGCGCTCGGCGTCTTCGTCATCTTCTTCGGCGCCGGCAACACCAGCTGGGCGATGGCCGCGCTGGGGCTGGCATTGTTGATCCTCGCGATCAGCCTCGTCGCCGTCAATGCCCTCCGCGGCGGCGTCCGCGCCTGGGTGGCGGGCTCCGCACATGTGGTCAGCGCCTCCGAGCCGCCGGCCAACTCCACGTACGGCCGGTGCGAGCTGCAGATCGTCATCGAGGCCCCCGGCCTGCCCACCGCCGCCATCAAGGTCCGCGACCCGCGCGTGCCGGTGGCGAAGTGGCCGGACGCCGGCACCACGCTGCCGGTCGAGGTCGCCGTCGACGACCCCCGGCACGTCCGGATCCAGTGGGACGACGTGCTCACCCACGCCGAGGCCGCCGAGCAGGAGCGGTTCGACGCCGACGAGGACGCCTACGCCCGCGCGGAGTTCACCCGGCAGGTGGCGGAGGACGAGGAGGCGGTGGCCGCACCGGTCGACGACCGGGACGTGATCCCCGGCGTGGACGACGCGGGGGTACGCCGGCCCGGCGACGCCGCCGGCCGCGAACACCACACAGTGGACCTGACGGAGGCCATGGCCGCGGACGGTGCCGGCCGGCGCGCCGGCCCCGTACAGGAAGTCCCCGGCCCGGACGACGGCCGCGACGGCCGCACCGGCCCGGCGCCGGCGGACCAGGCGGCGGAGCCACGCCGGGACGCGGTGGTCATCACCCAGACGCCCAGCGGCCCGGTCGTCGAGGGCCAGATCGTTTCGGAACGCCGCGACGAGCCCCCGACCCCGGCTGGCGGAGCCGACGCCCCGCCCACGGCCCCGCAGCGCGCCGTCCCCACGCAACC
>DASQDS010000668.1:0-9287 GCA_035634075.1 Pilimelia sp.
CGGGCCGGCCCGGCGGGCGAGCGCCGCCGCCCGGGTCAGCCACCGGTGTGCCCGGGCCACGTCGCTGCGCCCGCCGGCGACGTTCATGGCGGCCAACGCGTACGCCAGCCCGGCGACCGCGGGCGGCACCGGACCGGTCAGCGCGAACGCCATCGCGGCCAGGTCGGCGCCCTCCCCGCGCCGGCCGCGCAGCCACCAGTACCAGCCGAGTGCCGCGGCGAACCGCGTCGCCAGGGCCGCGTCGCCGGCGGCGATCGCCCAGCGCAGTGCGGCGTGGACGTTGTCGTGGTCGGCCGTCAGCCGGGCGAGGCACCCCAGCTGCTCGCCGCCCCGCAGGCCGGCCGCCAGCTCCTCGGCGAGCGCCAGGAACGCTGTCGCGTGCGCGCGCCGCAGCGCGTCCTCCGCACCGGCCTCGACGAGCCGCTCCAGGCCGTACGCGCGGATGGTCTCCAGCATCCCGTAGCGACCGTCCGGCATGGCCACCACCAGCGACTTGTCCACCAGGGCCGCGAGGCGGTCCAGGACCTCGGCGGCCGGCAGGCCCGGACCGGCGCAGACCCGCTCCGCGGCGGCCACCGTCGCGCCACCGGCGAATACGGCCAGCCCTCGCCAGAGCGCCCGCTCGGCCTCGTCGAGCAGGTCCCAGCTCCAGTCGACGACGGCGCGCAGCGTCTGGTGCCGCGGCCGCGCGGTGCGGCTGCCGGCGGTCAGCAGGCGGAACCGGTCGTCGAGCCGGGCCGCCACCTCGCGCACCGGCAACGCCCGCAACCGGGCGGCGGCCAGCTCGATCGCCAGCGGCATCCCGTCCAGCGCCCGGCAGATCGTCACGACGTCGCGGACCGTGCGGTCGTCCACGGCGAAATCCGGCCGGACGGCCTGCGCCCGGTCGGCCAGCAGCCGGACGGCCGGGTAGCCGAGCGCCTCCCCGGGCGGGGCGTCGGCCGGGGGCAGGGCCAGCGGCTCGACCGGCCACAGCGTCTCCCCGGTGATGCCCAGCGGCTCCCGGCTGGTGGTCAGCACCCGCAGGTGCGGGCACCGGGCCAGGAGGCGGTCCGCCAGCGCCGCCGCCGCGCCGATCACGTGCTCGCAGTTGTCCAGCACCAGGAGGAGGTGGCGCCCGGCGATGCCGACGGCGAGGCGGGCGACCGGGTCCGGGTCCTCGTGGGCGGCGCGCCCGGTGGGGCCGGTGAGCAGCGGCCGCTCGCGCAGGCCCAGCGCGCTGAGGGCGGCGAGCGGCACCTCGGCCGGGTCGAGGATCGGCGCCAGTTCGACCAGCCACGCCCCGTCCGGCAGGTCGGGCAGGGCCGTCCGCGCGCACTCCGTGGCGAGCCGGGTCTTGCCGGCGCCGCCCGGGCCGGTCAGCGTGGTCAGCCGCGACTCGGCGACGAGCTTGGCCACCCGGGTCACCTCGTGGTCGCGGCCCACGAAGGTGGTCAGCGGGGCGGGCAGGTTGCCCTGGCCACCGCCGGCGCCGGGCGCAGCGGACACGGGCGCACCGTCGGCCACGGCGGTCGCTGGCGGCTCGCCGCGCAGCACCGCCAGGTGCAGGGCCGCCAGTGCGGGGGACGGTTCCGTGCCCAGCGTCTCGGCGAACGCGGCGCGGCAACGTTCGTAGGCGGCCAGCGCCTCCGCCGGCCGGCCGGCGGAAGCCAGGGCCCGGATCAGCAGGCCGGCGGAGCGCTCCCGCAGCGGCTGCGCGGCCACCAGGGCGCGCAGCTCGGGGATCACGTCGGGCGCCGCCCCCGCCGCCAGGTCGGCGGCGCACCGGTCTTCCAGCGCGCTGAGCCGCAGCTCGGTCAGCCGGGCGACCGGCGAGCGGGCGAAGTCGGCGGTCGCGACGTCCACCAGCGCCGCCCCCCGCCACAGCGCCAGCGCCTCTCGAAGGATTGCCGCCGCGCCGAGCGGGTCCCGCGACGCCGCTGCGCGGCCGCGCGCCGCGAGTGCCTCGAACCGCACGGCGTCGACCGCCCACGGTTCCACCGCGAGCAGGTACCCGGCGGGTTGGGACACCAGCGCGCCGGGCGGCAGGAGCCGGCGCAGCCGGGACACCAGCGCCTGCAGCGCGTTGGCCGCCCCGGGCGGCGGGCCGGTCGGCCAGACGGCGTCCGCGAGCGCGGCGGCGCCCACCAGCCGACCCGGGTCCAGCGCGAGCCTGATCAGCAGCGCACGCAGCCGGGGGCCGCCGACGGTGATCGCCCGCCCGGCTTCGTCGTGAACCTCCAGCGGTCCCAGCAACCCGACCCGCACGTCGGTGATTGTGCCCGTTGCGGCTACTCGCCGGTGCGGCGCGCGCCGCCGTCCGGGTCCTCGGGCGGCGGCGGCCGCAGCGAGCGCAGGAAGTCGGGGTCGTCGTCCGGGGCGACGGGGCGTGGCCGCGGGCGACCGGGTGCGCTGCCCCCGCCGGGGCCGCCGCGGCGGCGGCCGACCGTGAACCAGGCGACCGCGCCCAGCACAGGGACCAGGATGATGACGATCACCCAGGCGTACCGGGGCATGCCCTTGACCCTGTCGGCGTCCACGGAGAGGCAGCTGATGAGCGCGACCGCCATCAGCGCGATCTGCGCGACGAATAGGAGCATGAACACCCGGACCATGCGGCAATGATGCTCCTAGAGCGTACGCCCGCACAGCGGCCGCCCCCACGTGGCGCTGTCGGGGGCCGACAATTCCAGGTCGCGCGGCGCCGGCCGATGTGATGGGCTGGTTCGGTGACCGAGGCCCCCGGGTTGGCTCCCGCCGCGCTGCGCACCGTCTACGACCAGCAGTTGCGGGCGCGGGTCCCGGAGCCGCTGCCGGCGGGCGTGCGGGTTGACCGGGACGGCCCGCTCGTGCGCTTCTTCGGGCTCAGCGAGGGCGGCTTCCTGACGTACACCGGTCTCGGCGGGCTGACCGGCGACGACCTGGACGCGCTGATCGCCCGTCAGCGCGACCAGTTCGCGGCGCTCGGCCAGCCCGTGGAGTGGAAGCTGCACGGGCACGACGAGCCGGCCGACCTGGCCGACCGGCTGCGCGCGGCGGGCTTCGTGCCGGAGCCGGCCGAGACCGTCATGGTCGGGCCGGTCGCGCCGCTGGCCGCCGCGGTGCCGGTCCTGCCCGATGGCGTACGCCTGCGCGAGGTGAGCGCCCGGGCGGACCTGGACCGGATCGAGGCGATGGAGGCGACGGTCTGGGGCGCCGCGCAGGGCTGGCGGGCGGACGTGCTCGACCGCGAGCTGGCCGCCGACCCGCAGGCGCTGACGGTGCTGGCCGCGGAGGCCGGCGGGGACGTGGTGTCGGCCGGCTGGGTGCGGTACGAGGGCGACACGGCGTTCGCGTCGTTGTGGGGCGGCGCGACCCTGCCGGCCTGGCGGGGCCGCGGCATCTACCGGGCGCTGGTGGCGGCGCGGGCGCGGCTGGCCGGCGCGCGCGGCCGCACGTTATTGCAGGTGGACGCCTCGGAGAACAGCCGGCCGATCCTGGAGCGCCTCGGTTTCGTGGCGGTGACCACGACGACCCCGTTCGTGTTCCGGCCATGAGCGGGCAGCCCCAGCTCACCGCCACCGAGCGGCGGACGTTGAAGACCGCCGCGTACGGGGCCGTCTACCTGGTCTCGCACGCGGAGCCCGGGTTCTTCGCGATGCTGCGGGAAAGCTTCGCCGCGTCGGGGGTGCTCCGCGACAGCACCGGCGTGGTCCGCGAGGCGCTCACCCGCGGCGGGCAGCCGCGGCTGCCGAAGGCGCCGCAGGAGGCGGTCGAGGCGGTCGTCCTGCCGGCGTTGCGCGACTCGGTGGGCATCCTGCGCGCCAAGGCGCCGGACGACCTGGAACACTTCCGGGATACGGTGCTGACCGCGGCGAGCCGGGTGGCCGGTGCCGCGGGCGGGGTGCACCCGGCGGAGGCCGCGGCGCTGGACAAGATCCGCGACGCCCTCGGCCGGTGACCCGGGTCACCTGACCGGGGGCCTACCGGCGGGTAACATTGCGGTACGCCACACTGTGAACGTTCGTTAACCCCGAGCCAGGAGCGCGCGATGAAGATCGTCGTCCTCGTCAAGCAGGTGCCCGATTCGGGCGCCGACCGGCACCTGCGGCCCGACGACCACACCGTCGACCGCGGGTCGGCGAACAACGTCATCAACGAGATGGACGAGTACGCCATCGAGGAGGCGCTGCGCATCGCCGAGGCGAACGGCGGCGAGGTCACCGTGCTCAGCATGGGTCCCGAGCGGGCCGCGGAGTCGATCCGCAAGGCGCTGTCCATGGGCCCGGACAAGGCGGTGCACGTCACCGACGACGCCCTCGCGGGCTCCTGCGCGGTGGCGACCTCGGCCGTGCTCGCCGCCGCCCTGCGTACGCTGGCCCCCGACCTCGTCCTGTGCGGCGCCGAGTCCACGGACGGCCGGGTGCAGGTCATGCCGCACATGCTCGCCGAGCGGCTCGGCGTCGCCGCGCTGACCGGGGCGCGCAAGCTGACCGTCGACGGCGGCACGCTGACCATCGAGCGGCAGACCGAGGAGGGGTACGAGCTGGTCACGGCCGGCACCCCCGCTGTCGTCTCGGTCTGGGACACCATCAACGAGCCGCGCTACCCCTCCTTCAAGGGCATCATGGCCGCGAAGAAGAAGCCGGTGCAGGTCCTCGGCCTGGCCGATCTCGACATCCCGGCCGAGCAGGTCGGCTTCGCCGGCGCCACCAGCGTGGTGCTGGAGCACAGCCAGCGCCCGCCGCGCTCCGGCGGCGCCAAGATCGCCGACGAGGGTGACGCCGGCGCCCGGCTGGTCGAGTTCCTGGCAACCGAGAAGTTCGTCTGAGAGGGTGGCGCGGGCAATGGCTGAAGTACTCGTCGTCGTCGAGGCCACCCGGGCCTTCGGCGTCAAGAAGGTCACGCTGGAGCTGCTCACCCTGGCCCGGGAGCTGGGCACGCCGGCCGCCGTCGTGCTCGGCGGGCCCGGCGCGGCCGGCGAGCTGACCGCCCGGTTGGCGGAGTACGGCGCCGCGAAGGTGTACGCCGCGGAGAGCGAGCAGATCGACGGCCACCTGGTGGCGCCCAAGGCCACGGTGCTGGCCGAGCTGATCCGCCGGGTGCAGCCGGCGGCCGTCCTGCTGGCCTCCACGCAGGAGGGCAAGGAGATCGCGGCCCGGCTGGCGGTCAAGCTGGACAACGGGATCCTGACCGACGCCGTGGCCGTCGCCGCCGACGGCACCGCCACGCAGGTGGCGTTCGCCGGCGGCACGCTGGTGACCGCCCGGGTCACCCGCGGCCTGCCGCTGGTCACCGTCCGGCCGAATTCGGTCGCCCCGGTCGCGGCGCCCGCCGAGCCGGCCGTGGAGCAGCTGGCGGTGACGCTGGCGGCCACCGACACCCTCGCCCGGGTTGTCGACCGGGTGGCGGAGCAGAAGGGCAGCCGGCCGGAGCTGACCGAGGCGTCGGTCGTCGTCTCCGGCGGGCGCGGGGTCGGCAGCGCCGACAACTTCAAGCTGGTCGAGGAGATGGCCGACGCGCTCGGCGGCGCGGTGGGCGCCTCCCGCGCCGCTGTCGACTCCGGCTTCTACCCGCACCAGTATCAGGTGGGGCAGACCGGCAAGACGGTCTCCCCGCAGCTCTACGTCGCGCTGGGCATCTCCGGCGCCATCCAGCACCGGGCCGGCATGCAGACCTCGAAGACCATCGTCGCCGTCAACAAGGACGGCGAGGCACCGATCTTCGAGCTGGCCGACTACGGCGTCGTCGGTGACCTGTTCAAGGTGGTCCCGCAGGCGGTGGAGGAGATCCGCAAAAGGGCGTGAGCGAGGAGTGAGCGAAGCGAGCCCCGCAGTCCACGCCAGCGGATGACAGCATGAGGCAATCGCGTTCCGTAGGCCCGGCGATCCCCGCGGATCGCCGGGCCTGCGCGCGCCCGGACTCAACATCCCGGGGCGGTCGCGACGTTTCAATGCCGACCGACAGGCAGGTCGACCCAACAGGTAGGCCGAATCCGGAAGGCACGGTGACGTGACGTTCGAGGAGTTCGTTTCCGCCCGGCTCCATGCGCTGGTGCGATACGCCACCGTGGTGACCTGGGATCCCCACCTGGCCGAGGACATCACGCAGGACGTCCTGGTCCGGGCGCAGGCCCGCTGGCACCGCATCGGCGGGCTGGACGCACCCGAGCAGTACGTCAAGCGGATGGTGCTCAACGAGTTCCTGTCGTGGCGGCGGCGCCGGGCGGCCCGCGTGGTGCCGCTGTCGCGCGAGGTGCTCGACGGCTTCGCCACGCCCGTGCCGGACGGCGCGGCGGCGTGGGCGGAGCGGGACGCCGTCATGCGGCTCATCGCGACGCTGCCGCCGAGGCAGCGCGCGGCCATCGCCCTCCGCTTCTACGAGGACCTGTCGCACGAGCAGATCGCCGAGCTCCTCGGCTGCCGCACGGTCACCGTCCGCACACACATATCCCGAGCGCTGGGGACGCTGCGCGCCGCGCTGCCCTCCGTGCCGGTCACCACAGGGGAGCCGCTGTGACCAGGAACCTAGAGGAAATCGTCCGCTCGGCGCAGGAACTGCAGGCGGACCGGGCCGTACACGCGGAACGGGTCCGGGCGGCGCTGCCGCGGCGGGCGGCCCGGGTGGCCCGCCGCCGGCGGGCCGGCATGTTCGTCGGGGTGACGGCGGCGGCCGCCGTCGCGGCCGCCGTGGTGGTGCCGACGGTGCTGTTGCGGCCCGACGGCGCGGCGCAGCACCAGGCCGGCGCGCCCGGCGGCCCCGCGAGCCCGGCGCCGGTGTCCACCGCCGTCAACCTGCCCGCCGCCGGCACCGAGGTGGCGCCGCTCGCGCTGCGGTATCGGCTCAGCTGGCTGCCCGCCGGGGTGCGCGAACGTCTCCGCACGGCGTCCCCGCCCGACGTGCCGGACGGCTTCGTGTTGCGGAGCTGGACGAAGAACAAGGTCGGCCCGACGGCGGACGCCAAGGGCGCGCGCATCGAGCTGATGGTCAGCGACGCCACGGCCCGGGGGGCACTGCAGGCCAACGGCGGCGTACAGGTCGACGTGGGCGGCAAGGTGGGCTACTACCACGGCCCGGAGGGCGACAGGAAGTCCTATCTGGAGTGGCAGCCCGACAAGGACACCGTCCTGTCGGTGAGCCAGCAGGACCTCGACCTGTCCCGGGCCGACCTCCTGCGGGCCGCCAGGTCCGTGGTCCCCGACACGGCGCGGGTGGCCGTCCCACTGGCCGTGCCGCCGGCCTTCGGCCTGGTCGGGCACGTGGCCTTCGGCGGGGACTCGGCCAGCTCCTGGCAGGTGTCGGCCAGCGGGGTCGCCACGGACAGGCGCCAGCTGTCGGTGAGCGTGGGCTTCGCCAGCACCGCGCCGGCGGGGGGCGAGAAGATCACCGTGGGCGGCCGGCCCGCCCGGCTCGTCGTGCGCAAGATCGAGGGGCCGGCGGCGAAGACCCGCGGCGCAACGGGGACCATGTTCCTGGTCGTGGAGCTCGGCGGCGGCCGGCTGCTCACCGTGGTCGGCGACGGCATGCCGCGGGCCGAGTTCCTCGCGCTGGCCGAGGGCATCCGGGTGACCGGTGTCCCCGACACCTCCTGGCTCACCATCGGGTAGCCGGTGGGCCGGTTCGGCCCGGCCGGAGCGCGGCCCCGGACCCCCGTGCGCGGGGTTCCGGGGCCGGCCGCGGTTACGCCGGTCGCGAACCGGCCTGGCGCGGCGGGCGGTCGGCTGCTGAGGTGGGCCGATGGAGATCCTGGTGCTGGGTGGAACGATGTGGCTGGGCCGGGAGGTCTCGGCCGCGGCTCTCGCGCGCGGGCACGCGGTGACCTGCCTGGCCCGCGGGGAGAGCGGCGGGGTCGCGCCGGGCGCGGAGCTGGTGGTGGCCGACCGGCGGGCGCCCGAGGCCTACGACGCGGTCCGCGAGCGGGACTGGGACGCCGTCGTGGAGGTGTCCTGGCAGCCGGGCTTCGTGCGCGGGGCGCTGGCCGCGCTGGCGCCCCGGGCGCGGCACTGGACGTACGTGTCGTCGGGCAACGTGTACGCGTCCCAGGCGGTGGCCGGCGCCGACGAGTCCGCCGAGCTGCTGCCGCCCACGGACGCCGACGAGGTGGGGCGGGAGCTCTACGGGGAGGCGAAGTCCGCGTGCGAGCTGGCCTGCCGCGAGGCCCTCGCCGACCGGCTGCTGGTCGCGCGGGCGGGGCTGATCGGCGGCCCCGGCGACCACACCGACCGGACGGGCTACTGGGTGGCGCGGTCGGCGCGCGACCCGCACGGC
This sequence comes from Pilimelia sp., assembly GCA_035634075.1. Taxonomy (GTDB): domain Bacteria; phylum Actinomycetota; class Actinomycetes; order Mycobacteriales; family Micromonosporaceae; genus DASQDS01. Next base: position 8,227 of record DASQDS010000668.1, read on the forward strand.
CCCATGCTGGTGCCGGACTCGCCGGACTGCCCGACCGCCGTGGTCGACGTGCGGGACCTGGTCGCCTTCCTGCTGGATTCGGCCGAGGCGGGGCGGGCGGGCGCGTACGACACCGTGGGCCCCGTGCTCCCGTTCGCGGAGTGGCTCGAGCTGTCCCGGGCCGTCGGCGGGCATGCCGGGCCGGTCGTGCCCGCGGCGCCGGACTGGCTGCTGGCGCGCGGCGTCGAGCAGTTCATGGGACCGGAGTCGCTGGCGATGTGGCTGGTCGAGCCCGGCTGGGAGGGCTTCTCGGCGCGCAGCGGCGCGGCGGCCCGGGCGGCCGGGCTGGTGCACCGGCCGCGCGCGGACATGCTGGCCGACACGCTCGCGTGGGAGCGGTCGGCCGGGCTGGACCGGGAGCGCCAAGCGGGCCTGAGCGCGGCCCGGGAGGCGGCGCTGCTGGCGGCGCTGGGCTGACCCGCGGAATGGGGCACCGCGGCAGACGGCGGCGACAACCGGCTTGAAACGCCAACTCATAGACGTCTGTTGATATCCGGACACTTAGGTGCAATGCTTCTGGAGCGCCCCTCCCTCGAACGCCGAAAGAATGGAGGACCCACCGTGCGTCCACGCGAGTCCAGCCAGTCCGGTCGGCAACCCCGCTCCGTCGTCCGCCAGCCCGTCCAGGCGCTTGTCGTACTGCTCGCCCTGGTGGTCGGCATTCTGCCCGCGGCGGGTCCGGCCCACGCCCACGGCACCATCGTCAGCCCCGCAACCCGCGCCTATCAGTGCTGGCAAGCCTGGGGAAGCAGCCACACGAACCCGGCCATGCAACAGCAGGACCCCATGTGCTATCGGGCGTTCCAGGCCAACCCGGACACCATGTGGAACTGGATGAGCGCGCTGCGGGACGGCCTCGGCGCGCAGTTCCAGGCTCGTACCCCCAACGGGCAGCTGTGCAGCAACGGCCTCGCCAGGAACGACAGCCTGAACCAGCCCGGAGCCTGGCGGGCGACCAACATCGGCCGCAACTTCACCGTCCGCCTGTACGACCAGGCCAGTCACGGTGCTGACTACTTCCG
>DASQDS010000669.1:0-5892 GCA_035634075.1 Pilimelia sp.
TGGCCGCCGCCGGCGTCCACGCGCTGGGCATCGGGCACATCAGCGCCCACCTGGACGACCGCTTCCGCCTGCTCAGCCACGGCAGCCGGGTCGCCCTCCCCCGCCACCGGACGCTGCGGGCCGCCGTGGACTGGAGCTACGGCCTGCTCCGCGAGCCGGAACGACGGCTCTTCGACCGGCTCGCCGTGTTCGTGGGCGGTTTCGACCTCGACGCCGTGGGCGCGGTCTGGTCGCCCGCCGAGGACGGCCCGGAGGCGGCCGACACGCTACTCACCCGGCTCGTCGACACCTCGCTCGTGGCGGCCGAGGCGGCGACCGCGACGACGCGCCGGTTCCGGATGCTGGAGACGCTGCGGGCGTACGGGCTGGAACGGCTGGGCGATCGCGGCGAGGCCGCCCGGTGGCGCGACCGGCACGCCGCGTACGTCCTGGCCCTGGTCGAATCCGCCCGCACCGGCCTGCGCGGCGACGGGCAGGCGGCCTGGCTGCGGCGGCTGGCCACCGAACACGGCAACATCCGCGCGGCGCTGGCGTGGTCGCACGAGCGGGGCGACGCGCCGACCGCGGTGCGCCTCGCCGGCTCGCTGTACCCGTTGTGGGACCGGCACGGGCACTACAGCGAGGGTCGGCGGTGGTTGTCCCGGGTCCTCGCCATGCCGGGGGCGGTGCCGGCCGACGTGCGGGCCCGGGCGTGGGAGAGCGCGGCAGGGCTGGCCGTCGTGCAGGGGGACCTCCTGCGCGCCACCGAGGCCGGCGAGCGGGCGGCGGCCCTGTCCCGGCAGGCGGGTGACCCGGCGGGCGAGGCCCGCGCGCTGCAACACCTCGGCCTGGTTGCCGTGTACTCGGGCGAGCCGGACGCCGCGACGGCCGTCCTCGACCTGTCGCTGGCCCAGGCCCGGGCCGCCGATGACGAGTGGCTGCGCGGTTGGTCGCTGCTGTTCATGGCGATCGCGGCGCTGGCCCGCGCACAGTACGACCGGACCACCGAGCTGAGCGCGGCGTGCGAGGCGGTGCTGCCCGCGTCCGGTGACCCGGAGTGCCGGGGGTGGGCGCTGACGCTGCGCGCCGCGGCCGCGTGGCGGCGGGGCGAGCCCATGGCCGCGATCGCGCCGATGTCCGAGGGCCTGCGCGTCTTCCAGGAACTCGGGCACCTGTGGGGACTGTCGGTGTGCTTCCTGCTGGCGGCGCAACTCGCCGGGCGGCGCGATGACGCGCTGACGGCGGCCACCCTCCTGGGCGCGTCGGAGACGCTGCGCGGCTCGGTGGGCGCCGCGCTGCTGCCGTTCGTCCGGCCGTGGCTGGACGAGGCCGTCGTCCTGGCGCGTGACCGGCTCGGGCCTGGCCCTTTCGACAGGGCCTGGCGTGCCGGTGCCGCCGCACCGGTGGCGGCCTCGGCAGCCATGGCCATCGGCGAAACCGACCCGCCCGGCCCGGCCCCCTGGGCGTAAGCGGCCTCCGCCGGGGCGGGCCGGCGCGGCTCGGCCTGGGTCGCCTGGGTGGCTAGGCCAGGGTGGCCGCGTGGTCCGGCACGTACACGGTCGGGTCCATCGGCGGGCGCCGGTAGTCACCCGCCGGCGGCCGCGCCGGCAGGCGCAGGGCCGCGCGCTCCACCTCGTAGTACGGCACGCTGGCCAGCAGGTGCGCGATCATGTTGATCCGGGCCCGGCGCTTGTCGTCGCTCTCCACGTCGTGCCACGGGGTCTCCGGCCGGTTCGTCCGGGCGAACATCTCGTCCTTGGCCCGCGAGTAGTCCTCCCAGCGGGTCACCGACTCGAGGTCCATCGGCGAGAGCTTCCACTGCCGCATCGGGTCCTCCAACCGGGACCGGAACCGCTGCTCCTGCTCCGCGTCGCTGACAGAGAACCAGTACTTGCGCAGCAGCACGCCGTCCTCCACGACCAGCCGCTCGAAGATCGGGCACTGATGCAGGAACCGCTGGTACTCCGCCTCGGTGCAGAACCCCATGACCCGCTCCACCCCGGCGCGGTTGTACCAGCTCCGGTCGAACAGCACGATCTCCCCGGCGGCCGGGAACTGCTCCACGTACCGCTGGAAATACCACTGCGAGCGCTGCCGCTCGGTCGGCGCCGGCAACGCGACGATCCGCGCGATGCGGGGGTTGAGGTACTCGGTCACCCGCTTGATGGCGCTGCCCTTGCCGGCCGCGTCGCGCCCCTCGAAGACGATGACCACGCGGGCGCCCTCGACCCGGACCCACTCCTGGAGTTTGACCAGCTCACCCTGCAGGCGGAACAGCTCCGCCTCGTAAACAGCGCGCGGCAGTCGCCGGCCGCCCTCGGGCCCCTCGCCGGCACCCGTGCCCGCCTTGTGCTTCTTGCCCTTGCGCTCCTTCTCCTCGCGCTTCTTGCCCTTCGGCTTCTTGTCCTTGCTGCTGCCGTCCTTGCTGCTGCGGTCTTTGTCGGCCACCGTCCTGCCTCCTCCGCGCTCGCGTCCCACCCCATCCCACCACGGCGGCATGCGGTTCGCCCGGGGCACAGGGTGGACGGCGACGGCCCGCACCCCGCCGCCCGCGTTCCGTCCGCGCGCCGCGGCCGGAGATCTTGGTCCCGTGCCCACCGTTTCCGGGGTGACTACCGTTTGGCGGGCTCAACCAGTGGCCGCAACGCCGGGTCGTCCGGACGCCTTCTCGGCGTGTCCGGCCCGTTGACGTCGTCCTCGACCGCGGCCGGCGCGGTCCGAAAACCCAATCTTGGGGTTATTGGTTCGAGGCGAACCAATAACCCCAAGATTGATTGCCGCATATGTCCGGCCGGCGGAACCGACGGCGGCACCTCATGTTTCGATCGAGGCCGTCTGTGCGGAGTGCGTGCGAGATCTTGGTCCCGTGGCTACCGTTTTGGGGGGTCACGGGACCAAGATCGCGTGAGGGGCTTGCGTGCCGGCAGGTTAGGGCCGGCACACCCGGAAGGGCGGAATTCGCGCGGGGTGAGCGGACTTGATCTGGCCGTGGCCCGCCCGCTGGTCGTCCACACAGGGGTCGGGACCAGGTTGACACCGGCGGCCCGGCCCGCCGGCGGTCGGTGCGGGATGGCGAAGGAACCAACGTCGCAGGGCTCGGAGGGTCGGGGCACACGACGGGTGCCGTGGGGGGCCGCATTGCTGCTCACGCCCTCCCCGGTCCTGCGGTGCGGCTATTCACACGTCGATGTGCCGTTCGTTGAATCGAGCCATACAGGACATTGTGCCGCCATCTACGGTGGCCGGACCGTGATTTTCGCAACATGCCGAATGTTCGCGGAAACAACGGCGCCTGAGCTGCCTCTACGCTGCCGCGGGCCGGGTGAAATAGGGGGTACACCGGCCACCACAGTGGAGCTAGACTTTCGACTCGACACACGTGACGCCGCCACGACGGCCGTCCGGACAATGACGCCGGTTTCATTTTTTTGGGATAGTCGCATGGTCAAATAACAGAATATCCACGGGGGAGGACGTCTATGCACGTCGGCAGGGCGATGATGGCCACGACGCTGGCGCTTGCGCTGGCTCTGGGCAGCGGCAGCGCCGCAGGGGCAGCACCAGGCGAGGCAGCGGCAGGCGGGGCGCAGGGCGCGCCGGCGGCCGCCAAGGCGGGGTTGCCGGACGGCTGGGCGCTGAAGGCCACGGCGGCGGGGGCGGAGCTCACCTGGCGCGCGCCGGCGCCGGTGCCGGTCGGCGGCGCGATGGTGCAGTTCTACGCCGGGGACCGGCTGCTGGGTCGGCCGTGGGCCGCCAAGGACCAGCGCAGCTTCCGGCTGATCCTCGACGGCACCGCCGCCCGGGATCTCAGCGACCTTCAGGTGCGCGCCGGTGGGCGCCGCCTCGATGTCACGGTGGAGCCGAAGGGCGCTGCGACGGCCCGGGCCTCGCGGCTGGCGGCGGCGCCGCTGCCGCCCAACCCGGTCGACCCGGGGGTGGCCGGGCCGTATTCCACGCTCACCGGTGACTACACGCTGCCCGACGTCCAGCTGCCCGGGTTCCCGCAGCCGGTGGAGATGCAGGGCCTCGTGGTGGCGCCGCGCGGCACGACTGGCTCACGCCCGCTCGTGCTGCTCCTGCACGGCAAGCACGGCACCTGCTACCGGGGCACGGAGAACCCGACGGTGGAGTGGCCGTGCCCGGCCGGCTTCACCCCGGTCCCCAACCACCGCGGCTACCAGCGGACCCAACAGCTGCTGGCCTCGCAGGGGTACGTGACGGTGTCGATCTCCGCGAACGGCGTCAACGCCCAGGACAACGGGGCGGACGGCAACCTGCGTCCACCGGAGGACGGCGGCGCGCAGGCCCGCTCGTCCCTCGTGCGGTTGCACCTGGCCCGCTGGGCGGACTGGGCGGGCACGGGGCGCCCGAGCGCCCCGAGCGTCGTACAGTCGGCGCCGGTCGCGGACATGTCCCGGGTGTTGCTGATGGGGCACTCCCGCGGCGGCGAGGGCGTCAGCCGGGCCGCGGTCGACAGCCTCACCCCGCCACCGGCCGGCCAGGACGGTTACCGCGGGACGGTGCGGTGGCAGATCCGCGGGCTCGCACTGATCGGCCCGACGGCGGTCACGCACAACCCGGCCCCCGACGTCCCGTCGATGACCATCCTGCCCGGCTGCGACGGCGACGTCGCGGACCTCGCGGGGCAGATGTACATCGACGCCACCCGTGGCGTGGGTCGCGGCCTGGCCCTGCACAGCTCCGTCTACGTCATCGGCGCCAACCACAACTACTTCAACACCGAGTGGACGCCCGGCCTCTCGCAGGCCCTGTCCAGGGACGACTACCCGAGCCCGCACGACCCGGTCTGCCGCTCGGCGTCGCCCAACCGGCTGACGCCGGAAAACCAGCAACGGGTCGGCGCGACCTACGTGGCGGCCGCGGCCGCGACGTTCGTGGCCGGCAACGACCAGGTCCGTCCGCTGCTGGACGGGTCGGGCGTGCGCGCGCCCTCGGCGGACCCGGCGATCGTCCTCACCCACGCCATCGGCGGCAACCGGACGCCGTTGCTGGTGCCCGACACCTCCACCGCGCTGAGCGGCAGCGGTGCCCGGTTGTGCGTGGCGGGTCCCGCGGTCCCGTCCAGCGACGAAGCCTGCGCCAGCGGCGGCACGCACTTCGCCACGTTCGAGCCGGTCCGCCCGGAGGTCGGGCGGTACGCGGTCAGGGTGTCCTGGAGTTCGCCGGGCACCGCGGTCACCATGCGGCCGCCGTCCGTCGCCTCACTGGCCAACGCCCAGTCGGTGGCGTTGCGGATCGTCCCGCCGGAGGGAGTCGCGGGCACCCGGCTGGAGGTGGCGATCGTCGACAGTGCCGGCCGGCGCGCCACGCTCGGCGAGGCCACCCTCGACGCGCCGCCGTGGCCGACCCAGACCGCGAAGGACTGGGCCCAGGAGGTGCGGCTCCCGCTGACCAACGCCACCGCGGCCGGCCTCAACCTCAGCCAGATCTCCTCGCTGGTGCTGGTGCCGCGCAGCGCGTCGGGCACGGCCGTGCTGATCGACGCCTGGGGTTGGCGTCCCGGCACGCCGGCGCCTCAGGCGACCGCGCTGCCCCGCGTCGACCTGGGTGAGCTGACGGTGCTGGAGGGCAACTCCGGTACCACGACATACCAGGTCCCGGCGCGGGTTTCCGGCAGCGGCACCGGCCAGGTCCGGGTGTTCGTCGTCGACCCCGCCACGGGACTGTCGACGGCGCGCCTGGTGAACGTGTCGCCCGGCAGCACGACGATCTCCATCCCGATCCCGGTGACCGGCAACACACAGCCGGGCGACGGCCGGACCTACGTGGTGGCGGCGAGGGCCGTCCGCGGTGTTCTGGTGGGAGACGCCTTCGGCACGTTGACCGTCCAGGACGACGACGCCTGACCGGAGGCAGACCATCGCGGTGCGCCGTGCCGGCCCCTGGTCGGCA
>DASQDS010000670.1:0-3258 GCA_035634075.1 Pilimelia sp.
CGACCTGCGCACCCGCCTCACCCACACCACCCCCAACGGCCTCCCCCTCCCCATCCCCACCGCCGCCTGAGGCCACCCACCGCACGATCAAGGGATCGGTACCAACACCAACAGCGTGTTGCGACACCGATCCCTTGATCATGCCCCCGGCCCCCGTGGAGACGGCAAGCGGCGCACGTGCTGCACGCCTCAGCGCGCGTGATCAAGGGATTGGTACCAACGCCAGCGGCGTGTTGTGGCACCAATCCCTTGATCACGTGGGAGGGGGTGGGTTACCAGCGGCGGGGTTTTGTGGGGCGGCCGGTGGTGCGCTGGAGCATGTCCGCGGAGGTGCGCAGCAGGCGGGAGGACCGCGTCGGGCCGCGGCGCGCCTCCATGCTCTGGCTCAGTTTGCGGGCACCCGCAGCCGCCAGCGGTACGGCAACCGCCAGAACCGCGTACCGCTTCGCCATTTTGCCGATCATGATTTGCCTCTCCTACGCCGGGGACTGCCAGCTCAAGGACTGACATCTGGGGTTTCGGGTACCCCGGGCGGCTGGTCGGTATGCGCACCGGGCGCAGGCATGCTCCAGATCCGCCCCGACGGGGTATAGGGCCATCACCCAACTGGCCCCGCGCACCCCAGGAGGCGTCGATGCCGTCCGGATCCCCGACCCGAACCGACGACGCCCCGCCGCGCGACGGCGAGCTGCGGCGTGTGATCAGCCGGCCGATGCTCACCTTCTTCATCCTCGGCGACGTCCTCGGCGCCGGCATCTACTCCCTGACCGGCGAGGTGGGCCGCGAGGCCGGCGGGGCGATCTGGGCCGCGTTCCTCATCGCCTTCCTGCTGGCGTTCCTGACCGCCTTCGCGTACCTGGAGCTCGTCACCAAGTACCCGCAGGCGGCCGGCGCCGCCCTCTACGTCGACCGGGCCTTCGGGGTGCAGGTGATCAGTTTCCTGGTCACCTTCGCGGTGATGGCGTCCGGCGTCACGTCCGCCGCGTTCGCGGCCAGCCGGGTCGGCGGCCGGTACTTCACCGGGCTGACCGGGGTGGCCGAGCCGCCGATGGTGCTGATCGGCATCCTGGCGATCCTGCTGGTCGCCGCGGTGAACCTGTGGGGCGTCGCCGAGTCGATCAAGGTGAACATCGTCATCACGTGCATCGAGCTGGCGGGGCTGCTCTTCATCATCGGCGTGGGCGCCTTCGTGCTGGCGGGCGGCGACGGCAACCCCGGCCAGGCATTCCAGTTCTCCGGCACCGGCTTCGGCGTGGCCACCGGGCTGCTGGCCGGCGCCGCCACCGCGTTCTACGCCTTCCTGGGCTTCGAGGACTGCGTGAACCTGGCCGAGGAGACGCGCCAGCCGGCGCGCTCGTTCCCGCCGGCCCTCGTGACGGGGCTGGTACTGGCCGGAATCGTGTACCTGTTGGTGGCGTTCACGGCCGCGATGACGGTGCCGCTGGACGTGCTGACGGAGTCAACCGGGCCCCTGCTGGAGGTGGTCCGGGCCGGCGCCCCGGACCTCGGCGCCGAACGGGCATTCTCGGCTGTGTCCATGATCGCGGTGTCGAACACTATGCTGATCAACATGTTGATGGCCTCGCGCCTGCTGTACGGCATGGCGCAGCGGGGAGTCCTGCCGACGGGGTTCGGGCGGCTCACCCGCCGCGGCACGCCGTGGTTGGCGATCGCCGTCACGACTGCCCTGGCCGTGCTGCTGCTCGCCGTGGTGGACGACCTCACCGCGCTCTCCGACACGACGGTCCTCCTGCTGACCGGCGTGTTCCTCATGGTCAACATCTGCGCGCTCGTGCTGCGGCGGGACCGGGTGGATCACGATCACTTCCGGTCGCCGACGATCGGCCTGTACCTCGGCGCCATCGTGTCGGCCGTGTTCCTCCTGCCGTTCGGCCGGGACGCCGGCACGTACGTGCTGGGTCTCGTGCTGACCGCGGGCGGCCTGCTCCTGTGGCTGGTCAACCGGCTGGTCACCGGCCGGCGGGCCGGGTGAGCGGCGTGGCCGTCGAGCAGGCGGCGGGGGTGCCGGCCCGCGGCCTGCACCGGGCCGCGCAGCTGGAGGACGCCGTCCGCGGCGTGGTGGAGCGGCGGCTGCGCCAGCGCGGCTGGCAGGTGTCCATCACGGGGTACACCGGCTACGGCGGATCGGGCTGGGTCCGGGTGATAGCCCGTGTGCTGCTCGCCCGGCTCGGGCCGGGGCAGCTGCGGCGGGCCGAGAAGATGCGCGGCTGGCGCAGCTTCGTCACGTTTCCGGTCAAGGACGCGCCCGTCGTCATCGAGGCGGGTGGCCGGCGGCACGAGGTGCGCGCCGACCGGGGCGGGTTCGTGGACTGCGTCGTCGCGGCCGACCTCGCGCCGGGCTGGGGCTCGGTGCGGCTGTGCCCGCCGGGCGGCGAGGCGGTGGAGGCGCCGGTGTACGTGGTGGACCCGGCCGTGCGCTTCGGCGTCCTGTCCGACATCGACGACACCGTCATGGTGACCGCCCTGCCCCGGCCGCTGCTGGCCGCCTGGAACACGTTCGTGCTGGACGAGCACGCCCGGATGGCGGTGCCGGGCATGGCGGTGCTCTACGAGCGGCTGACCAACGCCCACCCGGGCGCGCCGGTTTTCTACCTGTCCACCGGCGCCTGGAACGTGGCGCCGACGCTGACCCGGTTCCTGTCGCGGCACCTGTACCCGGCCGGCCCGCTGCTGCTCACCGACTGGGGGCCCACGGCCGACCGCTGGTTCCGCAGCGGGATGGAGCACAAGCGGGCGTCGCTCGCCCGGCTGGCCACGGAGTTCCCCGACGTGCGGTGGCTGCTGATCGGCGATGACGGGCAGCACGACCAGGAGATCTACGCCGAGTTCGCCGCAGCCCACCCGCAGAACGTGGCGGCCGTGGCGATCCGCCGGCTCTCGCCGACGCAGGCGGTGCTCGCCGGCGCGCTGCCGGCCCTGCCCGGCGGCGACACGGCGATCGGCCCTGGCGGTCGGCAGTGGCACTCGGCCCCCGACGGCGCCGGGCTGTGGCGGCTCCTGCGCGACAGCGAGGTGCTGTAGCCGCCGGCGCCGGGGGCACCGGGGTCGCCGGGGGCCCGGCGGGCGTACAGGATCGTCTGGTATGAATCCCCGGTGACGCAGGGGCCGGCGGGCGACGAGCGGCGCGGGCGCCGGCCCGCGTGGCTGCGCGCCGAGCTGGTCGCGTTGCTGGAGCTGGTGGGCCTGTGCGGGCTGGCGGTGGCTCAGCCGCTGCTCGACGTGCTGGGCCGCAGCCCC
>DASQDS010000671.1:0-4384 GCA_035634075.1 Pilimelia sp.
GCGGGCGCGGCACGCGGCGCGGTGCGCCGGCGCCGGCGGGGCCGGCCCGGGCGGGCGGGGGGGGGGGCGGGGGCGGGGGCGGCCGGAGGGTCACCGTTCGCGCCACACCGGGGGGCGGCCCAGCCAGTCGACCAGCCGCTCGTCGAAGGGGGCGAAGTGCGCGGTCAGCTCCGCGCGCAGCCCCGGGTCCATCGGGGCGGGCCGCGGCCGGGCGTTGTGCCGGGCGAACTCCGGGTAGCCCAGCCGGGGCAGGCCGAGGAAGTCGAGCACGGCGTCGTACGCCGGCTCGGGCTCAGCGAAGAACCGCTCGCTCTCCACCACGTGGATGCGGTCCCGGCCGACCTGCACCGCCAGCCCGTCGAGGTACCGGGCGTACTCCCCGCGCCCGGCGTACGCGTGGTGCTGGTGGGCGAAGCTGTAGTACCCCGGCTCTTCGCGCAGCCGGTCCTCCTCGCCGGCCAGCCGCTCGGCCTCCAGGGCCACCGCCCGGGTGAACGACGTCTCGGTCTCGAAGCCCCGCGCCACCTCGTGCGCGTGCTGGGAGAACGCCCGCTCCACCGGGTCGCGCACCAGCACGAGCAGCTTGACCTCCGGCAGATCGCGGGCGATCCGGCCGGCCGCGCGCGGGTGGTACATGTAGTACGGGCTGGACTCGAACGTCTGCGGCGGCACCCCGTGCGGCCGGGACACCCGGGCGGCCGAGCGCTGCAGCGGGAAGTGCGCGCGGTACCAACCCAGGCCGCGGTGGTAGGCGGTGTCGAAGTAGTGCACGCCCTTGTGCAGCACGGCCTTGAGCACGGCGGGGTGGGCGGCCAGCGCCCGGTACAGCGAGGTGGTGCCGCACCGCTGGCCGCCGCAGATGAGGAACGTGGGCAGCATGCGGGCCGGCGCGGTGAGCCGACCGTACGACCGGGAACCGAGGTGCGCGACGCGCTTGACCGGCGCGGGCACCCGCGAGGAGTCCACCATCAGAGCGCCGCCACCCTGCCGACCAGCACGGGCAGCAGCCACCGGCCGAGCACGCCGAGCCGGGCCCCCGCCTCGGCCTGCCGGTCGGCCAGGTACCGCGCCGCGAGGTCGACGAGGTAGAGCAGGGCGGTCAGCTCGCAGGCGTCCGGCGCCACGTCGAAGCCGGCGAGCAGCTCCGGGGCGCGGGCGATGGTCGACGTCACGGCGGCGCTGGCCTCCTGGCCGTCCTCGATGCGCCGCTGGAGCTCGTAGTGGACCGCGTCGAAGCCCAGCGGCACGCCGGTGCCGAACCGCTCCCAGTCCCAGACCAGCACGCTCTCGGCCAGGGAGGCCATGTTCCACGGGGCCCAGTCGCCGTGCCACGCGCCGTACCGCAGCGTCGCGTCGGCGCGCCGGTCGAGCAGCGCGGTGCCGGCGGCGGCCAGCTCCGGGCCCTCGCCGGGCGCGACCGGCGGCCCGGCGGCCGGGTCGGGTTCAGCGACGGCAGCCAGCCGGGCGCGCAGCTCGGCCGCGTACGGGCTGGCCCCCAGCGGGCCCTGCCGCACGCCGCACGAGGTGGCCAGCTCGCGCATCGCGAGGGTCAACCGGTGCGGGCCGAGCGGGGCGCGCGGGTGCCAGACCGGCAGCGCCGACTGGACGAGCACCTCGTGGCCCAGCCACTGCCCGGCGTGCATCACCCGCGGCACTGTCACCCGCCGCAGGCCGGCCTTCCCAAGCGTCGTCAGCGCGGTGGCCTCCGCCCGGACCAGCCGCCGGGTGAGCGGCCCGGTGCCCAGCTTGGCGAACGCCACCGTGGCGCCCTCGACGGTGAGCAGCTGCAGCACCGGCTTGCGGTTGGCCCGCGCCGGCCCGATGTGGACGCTGAGCGACAGCTGCCGGCCGAGCACCTCGCGCAGGTACGCGTCGATGGTGTCGCCGGTGCCGCCGGTGAGGCGCACCCGGTCCCGCAACAGGACCGCGGACGCGCCGGTGCGCAGCGCGGCGACCACCGCGTCCCGCTTGAGCCGGGCGAGCCGGGAACTGGGCTCCGCGTACCGGCGCACCGCCGCGGCCGCGACCCGGCGGGAGTCCGCCGGGACGAGCAGCCGCGGCCGGCGGGCGTCGGGCACCACCAGGTACTCGGCGACCGGCGGGCCGTCGTCGGGCCCCGGCCCGCCGGTGCTCACGCTCGCGCCCGGGTAGAGCAGGCCGAGCACCTCCGTCAGGTACTCCGCGCGCAGGGCGGCGTCCGCCACCGTGAGGCGCGCGGGTGCCGTCTTGACCGGACTCATGAGCCGGCTCCCCTCGATTCGTCGTGTCGCCAGAGCCAGGCGTGGTGCCGCCACAGCAGGGCGTAGGCCAGGAACAGGAAGGCGAGGGGGGTGACCAGCGCGTTGTACCAGAACATCGCGGCGAACGAGCCGACGATCGCGGCGCTGCCGGCCAGCCCGAGCGCGGTGCGGTCCCGCCGGAACCGCCACAGCCCGTAGCCGAAGAAGCCGAGGTACGCGGCGGTGCCGGCGAGCCCGTGGGCGAAGAGGAGCTGCCACAGCTGGCCGTTGCCGCCGACAGTGAAGTTGCCGCACCGCTCGCAGTCCGGGCTCTCGCCGACGGTGATCGAGTTGCGCCCGCCCAGCGTCGTGCGGGTCGAGCCGAAGCCGATCACCGGCGAGTCCCACACGCCCGCCACGGCGCGCTCGGTGAGGTACATCCGGACGCCGTTGGACTTGCCGTTGTCCAGCCGCTTGCCCACCACGTCGCCGAGCGGGGTGATGGCCAGGGCGGCGGCGAGCAGGCCCGTTGCGGCGAGCAGGGTGCCCACCGCCCAGGGCCGGCCGTGCATCGCCAGCCGCACGGCCACGTACGTGGCGATGACGCCCAGGCCGATCCACAGCCCCCGGTTGAGGGAGTGGACGACCGGCAGCACGCTGACGGCCAGGCAGGCGAGCGCCAGCACCCGGGTGCGCTGGCGGGTGGCGCCGCCCCACACCGCGGCGAAGAACCACACGACCAGCAGGCAGAAGTTGTTGCCCCAGGTGTTGGTGTAGCCCCACGGCGCCGCCGGCCGGGGGCTCGCGCCGCCGACCAGGTCCATGATCTGGGCGGCGTAGGGATGCACCAGCGACTGGACGAAGCTGTCGTTGCGGATGCCGGCCGGCAGCACCAGCTCGACCGGCGAGGTGAATTCGAACCGGCCGGCGAACACGCCCAGCAGCCCGCCCGCGACGGTCACCACGAACAGCCAGCCGAGCAGCCGCACGAGCCGGCGCCGGGGCAACTCCGCCTCGGAGAGGTTGCCGGCGTACAGCAGGAGGACGGTGAGGGCCCCGTACTGCGACAGCCGGAACACCGCGCCGACCAGCCGGCCGCCGGCGCCTCCGGGGAGGGTGCCGGCCGGGTCCGCGCCCAGCGTCGCCAGGCCGACGACGAGGGTCGCGAGGAACACCAACCAGAGGCCGAAACCTGGTGGTACGCGGACCGACCGCCCCGCGTTGTGGGCACGCACGAGCAGGCCCGCCATGGGTACGGCGAGCAGCGGGAAGATCAGCACACCGAGGCCGAGCGCCCACCACAGCGGATACAGGAGCAGCAGACCGGCGAGGGGCCACGCCGGCAGCCGCTCGGCGCCGGCACCGCCGCCACCCGTCCCGCGGCCGGCTCCGGACCCGTGCCGCCGGCCGAGCGCCCGGCGCCGCCCGGCCCGGTCCGCCTGAGCCCGGTTGGCCTGCGCGCGGTTGACCAGTGCCTGGTTGGTCTGTGCGCGGTTGACCAGTGCCTGGTTGGTCTGTGCGCGGTCTGGGTGCGCCTGCTCTGCTTGGGCCCGGTCTGCGTGCGCCCGGTCTGCGGGTGGCCGGTTCGCCTGTGCCCGGGGGCGCGCTGGCGTGTGGCGGGCGGGCAGCGCCGCCTGGCGCGGCCGGGGCCCGTGGTCGGCCGTCGGCGCGCCGTAGCCGGTTCCGCCGTCGTCGTCGGGTGTTCCGTCGTCGGGTGTGCCCTCGCCCGACGACGCTCCCCCGTGGCCGGTTCTGCCGCCGTGGTCGGGTGTCCCGTCATCGGCCGGTGCCCCCCCGTCGGCCCGCGCGCCGGGCTCCGGCGGCGCTGGCGGGTGGGCCGGGTCGGCAGCCGGCTGGTCCATCGGCTGCTGACTCGGGGTGGGGTTGGCCGGCGGGTGCGCCAGGGTCACCGCCCCGCCCCGTCGACCACGCCGTTCATCCGCCCGTCGCCGCGCCGGGCGGCGTCGCCGGTGGCGTCCCGGTCGGCCGGCTCGATGCGGCGCAGCACGGCGGTCTCCTCCAGCCCGGCGGCGACCCCGGCCGCGCGCTCGGCGGCGGAGATCCGGGGCAGCGGGGCGGTGGCGGTGACGTCCTCCAGGACCGGGCGCCGCTCCGGGCGGGCGCCGGCGCCGGTGGGCGCACCGGCCGGCCGGCCGTTGGCCCCC
>DASQDS010000672.1:0-1931 GCA_035634075.1 Pilimelia sp.
GCCTGCGGCACTGCGCCGCGGGCGCGAGTCCCGCCGGGCTGGACCTGCTCGCCGCCGGACCGCCGGCCGAACTGCTCGACTACTTCTGAGCCGCTGCTGCCGCGCGCTCAGCCGCGCAGCCGCAGGCCGCGGGGGGTGGCGCGGAAGCCCGCCGCGGTCAGGGCCGCGCCCAGCGGCGAGGTGTGTACCGCCGCACCGTCGGCCCGCTCGACCGACAACGGGCCCAGCGCGCCGGACTGCACGACGTCGGCCAGTGCCCGGCCGGCCGCGGTGAGCGCCTCGGCATCGTCCTGATAGGACAGCAGGGTGCGCCCGCCGCGCTCGACGTAGAGGACGAGTTCGCCGCCGACCAGCACCACCAGAGCGCCCGCCTTGCGGCCCGCGCGGTGTCCCCGGGCGATGCCCGGCTCACCGTCACCGGATTCGACCACCCGTTCCGGCCAGGGCAGGGCGGCGCCGTACGGGTTCGCGGGGTCGGTGGCGGCCAGCACCAGGGCCCGCTCGGCGGTGCGCCGGTCGGTGGTGTCGGCCTGCGCCCGCAGCCGATCGACCGCCCCGGGCACCGCGAACTGGGCGGCGCCCAGGCCTTCCACGAAGTAGCCGCGCCGGGCGGCGCCGCGCTCCTCCAGGGCGGCCAGCACGGGGTAGACGCCGGCGAACCCGCCGACGATGCCCTCGGCCGCGACCACTCCCCGGGTGATGACCCCGTGCCGTTCGAGCAGCAGGTCGGCCAGGGCGGCGCTGCGGCGGGTGGGATCGGTGTCCCGTTCCGGCAGCCGGGACCAGCGCCCGGCCATGTTCGGCGGCCCGGTCCGGGTCGGGAACGCCCCGCGGCCGGGACGGCGGTAACGGGTGCGCGGCGCGCTGGGCCGACTGCGGTGCGCGCCACTGGCGCCCAACAGCGCCCGCAGCGGCGCCAGCGTGTCGTTGGTAAGCAGGCCGGCCCAGACCAGGTCCCACACGGCGGCGCCCAGGGCGGCGTCGTCGGTGGAGCCCACCCGGTCGGACAGCGACCTGAAGAACAGCGCCTGCCCGTCCGCCAGGCTGTCCAGCACCGCGTCGTGCACCTCGGTGCGGGTGAGCGCCTCGTCGGGCGGCGGTAGCAGCAGCGGGGCCGCGTCGGCGTGGGCGAACGTCACCCAGCCGTCGCCGCCGGGTATCGATCCCGCGCCGGCCCAGAGCAGTTCGCCGCTGGCGCACAGCTCGTCCAGGTGGGCTGGGGAGTAGTCAGCCACCCGGGCAGGCAGGACCAGCCGGTCCCAGGCGGAGGCGGGCACGGCTAGCCCCTGCAACTGGTCGAGGGCGGCCGCCACCGCGTCCACCCCGCGGGCGGACCCGCCGACCTGTTGCCAGCGCGGCAGGAAGGCGGCCAGGACCCGGGGCGGGACCGGCTCGATCTCCCGGCGCAGCGCGGCCAGTGACCGCCGGCGCAGCGTCCGCAGCACCTCGGCGTCGCACCACTCACTGCCCGCCCCGCCGGGGGAGAACTCCCCGGAGACCACCCGACCGGTGGCCGCCAGCCGTTTGAGCGCCTGCTCGACGACGAAGACGCCCAATCCGAAGCGGGCCGCGCAGGCGGCGGCGGTGAACGGCCCCCGGGTGCGGGCGTAGCGGGCCACCAGGTCGCCCAGCGGGTCGGCGACCGGTGTCAGGTACGCCTCGGCGAGCCCGACCGGCAGCGCCACCCCCAACGCGTCGCGCACCCGGCCGGCGTCCTCCACAACGATACATCCGGGGTCGCCGGCGATGCGCACCAGGATCGCCCGGCGGGACCCCTCCAATGTGGACGCCCACTCCGCTGCGGCGCCGCGCTCGGCCAGCTCGGCCGGGGACAGGTCGCCCAGCAGGCGCAGCAGCTCCGCGACATCCTCGGCGTCGCGGGGCCGGCGCAGCTCGGTCAGCCACTGGAAGTGCCGCTCGGTCAGCTCGAC
>DASQDS010000673.1:0-2057 GCA_035634075.1 Pilimelia sp.
CATCGCCGTCCACGAGTCGACGCTGCGCCCCGCCCAGATCGTCGACGTGCGTGGGCTGCCCTGCCTGCCGCCGGCCCGCTGCGCGGTGGATCTGGCGCGGGCGCTGCCCCGGCCGGACGCGCTCGCGGTGCTGGACGGCGCGCTGCGGGCGCGGCGCTGCACGCCCGCCGACCTCGCCTCGGAGCTGGTCGCGCACGGCCGCCTCCGGGGCGTCCGGCAGGCCCGGGGCCTCATCGGGCTCGCCACGGGCCTGGCCGGGTGCCGCCAGGAGAGTCACCTGCGGCTGCTGCTGCACGACGCCGGTCTACCGGCGCCGGCGCCGCAGCTCGGCGTCGCCGACGAGCGCGGGCTCGTACGCTACCGGATCGCCCTCGCCTACGAGGAGGAGCGCGTCGGCGTCGAATACGACGGCGCGCCCCGCCCCGGCCGCGCGCCGGCCGACCGGCACCGGCACAACTGGCTGGCGACGCGCGGGTGGCAGCTGCACCACGTCACCGACGCCGACCTCTACCACAGCCCGCAGGGGCTGGTGGCCACCGTCCGGGCCGGCCTGCGCGCCGCGCGGCCGGCGAGGTGAGGGCCGGGGCGGTCAGACGCGGTGTTCGCGGACGTCGGTGACCTCGTGGGCGGGCGCCCAGCTCTGGTAGACCCCGAAGTCGAACTCCTCCAGGCCCATCGACTCGGCGATCGGCCGCAGGCCGCCCGTGTACTCGACCCGCAGCCAGCCGTCGTGCTCACCGAGGACGATGAACGGGGCGCCCTTCCACGAGCAGAGCGTGCGCACGTACGTGAGGTCCTCGACCTCTGCCAGCGGGACGACCCGCCGGTGCCGGCCCGCGCGGATCTCCTCGAAGCCGTCGGCCGTTTCCGGGTGGTAGAGCCGGATGTCGTCGCCGTCCGGGCTCGCTTCGTACTCCCGGCCCCGCCACCGCGCCAGATACCCGTCGCGCATCATCGCTCTCCGACCCGGCGCCAGGCGGAACGGTCGACGTCCAGCACGGCCACCAGTTGCTCGGCGCCGTCCCCGCCGATGCGCCACAGCTCGGCACCGTGCGGCAGGCGCACGCTGTCGACCTTGAATTCGGCGATCACCTCGCCGCTGTCGCCGGGCGCGAACCCGTTGCCACGGAACGGCGGCCGTTCGATGACCCAGCCCTCCATGGCGCGCATCGCGGTCTGCGTCTGCCCGCCGTATGGGATCCGGTAGAGGCTCGGCCGGTGCGCCGGCCAGCGGATGACGTGCAGCTCGTTCGCGTCAGGCGGGAACGGCGAGCCGGGGTGGCGCAGGCCGAGCGCCGCGATCAGCGTCGCCGGCGTCCGCAACCCGGCGACCTCGCTGGCCCGGTGCACGAAGCCGGAGACCCGGTCGTAGCCGCGGTCCAGGTAGTAGTCGACCTGGGCGGGCTGCACCACCTTCTGCATCACCGTCGGCCGGCCGGCGTCGCGCGGCGCCCGGTGGGCCGAGGGCTCGGGGCGGGACTGGCGCGGTGCGGCGTCGGCGGTCTCGGCCTCCCCATCGGCGCCCAGGCCGACCTCGGTGGCCCAACTGGCCAGCGCCACGATCTGTTTGCCGGGCAGCGTCGCCCCCACCGGCGTGCCGGGGTTCACCGCGAACGACCACGATGGATCGGGCCAGCCCTGGATCAGCTGCACGAACTTCACGGAGACCGTCTCGACCGGCGCCCCCAGGTGGTCGACGAGCCGCTCCAGCGAGGTGAAGACGACGACGTACGGCTCGCCGTCGATGGTGTCCGTCAGCCAGGAGAACTTCTCGTCCCCGGGCAACACGCCGGTCGGCGCGTCGCCGGCCACCGGCACCAGCACGCGGGCCAGCAGCAGTGTCGTGAGGAACGCGTCGGTGCTGCCCTCGCCGGCGGCGGTGAGGAGGTTGGCCTCCACCTCGTTCGCCGGCGTGAATTCTGCTGCGGCCGGCGGCGGGGACGCCTCGGCCGACCGGTCGGCCGCGCGGGCGGCACCCGGGTGTGTCGGCGGCTCCGGGCCCGACGCCAGCGAGAAGCCCTCGGTCAGGTCACCGGACGGCGCGGGCGAGGTCCCGT
>DASQDS010000674.1:0-7717 GCA_035634075.1 Pilimelia sp.
CCGGCGGCGCAGCACCGGCGCAGTTTTCTCACCCGACTCCACCGCAGCCAGCGACGCCGACCCCCGCGCAACCGCCGACACCCGGGCGGTTCAGCGCCGCCTCCACTGCAGCGGCAACGAGCCGCACCAACTCAGGTGCCAGCGCACCGCCGGTGGTGTTCTCGTCAGCGCCGGCTCAACACACGGCCCCGAAGCGCCCGCCGGCCCCGGTCACACCCGTGTTCTCGTCCGCACCGTCAGCCCCGAGCCGTCCCACAGCGGCGCGGCGTGCACCGACACCATCCCCTCGCCCCGTTCCTACCACGCGCCCCGTTCCCGTTCCCGTTCCCGCGCCGCGTCCCGTTCCCGCGCCGACCCCCGTTCCGCCGGCCCGTCCCGTTGCCGCGCCCGGTCCTGGGGCGGTAACGCCACCGCCGCAGCCGGCGGTCCGGCGGGCTACCACCGGGCGCCCGGCTGCTCCCGTGATGCCGGTGTTCTCCTCCGAGCCCGCACCGCCCTCAGAGGAACAGCCGCCGTCCCGACCCGCCGCGCGCTCACCGCGCCGCCGCGCCGCCGCGCGTGATCGCTGATGAGGCGCCGTGACGAAGACCCGCCGATGCGGGCCCGGGTACCCGCTGATGTCGACCGCCCCGACAAGATCATCTTCAGTTTGACCGGGCGTCAGGTCGTGATCCTCACGGTGACCGCCCTGGTCCTCTACGCCGCCTGGACCGCCTTCGCCCGCGTCGTGCACCCGGCGGTGTTCATCGTCGCCGCCCTACCCATCGCGGGAACGGCGTTCGTGGTCGCGGTCGGCCGCCGCGAGGGCATCGGCCTGGACACCTGGTTGCTCGCGGCGATCCGGCACCGCCGCGCCCCGCACCGCTTCATCCCCACCGAAGAACCGATCACCCCGGCCCCGGCATGGGTCACCACCACACAGGGGCCGGGTGACCGGCTCCCGCTGCCCGCCCCGCTGCGCCTGCCCGCGAAGGGCATCACCGGCGACGGGCTGATCGACCTCGGCTCCGACGGCACCACCGCGCTGGTCGCCGGGTCCACGGTGGCGTTCGGGTTGCGGACGGCGGGGGAGCAGAACGGTCTGGTCGCCGGGTTTGCCCGATGGCTGCACAGCCTCGACGGCCCGACCCAGATCCTGGTGCAGGCCCGGCGGGTGGACCTGACCGGCGTCGCCGACCGCATCCTCACCCACGCGCCCAATCTGCCGCACCCGGCGTTGGAGGACGCGGCCCGCTCGCACGCCGCGTTCCTCGACGCCCTCGCCGGCGAGCGGGAGTTGCTGCACCGGCAGGTGACCATCGCCGTGCGCAGCCAACGCGGACCCGGCCACACCGCCCACGGCGCCCGCGAGACGGTCCGGGCGTTGGCCGGCTGCGAAGTCACCGCGAGGGTGCTGGACGGCTACGACACGGCCGCGACCCTCGCGGGCTGTCTCGACCCGCCCGCCCCACCGCCCGCCCCAGCCGCCGACACCGACACCGACACCGACACCGGCACCGGCACCGGCACCGGTCCCGGCACCGGTCCCGGTCCCGGTCCCGGTCCCGGTCCCGAAAGGAGTTCACAGGCATGAAGCTGTTCGCCCGCCGCCGCTCCACCACCGGCCCAGCTACCGCCGACCGGACCGGCGGAGTGCTACCCGGCAGCCCTGATGCGGTCGAGGTCGCGGGCCGGTCGGTTCGCGTCGGCGACGGCTACTCCACGACCTTGGCCGTGACCGGGTACCCGGCCGAGGTTGGTGCGGGTTGGCTCGAGCCGATCCTGTCCTACCCCGGTCGGGTTGACGTTGCCCTGCACATCGAACCGGTGCCGCCGGCTGTCGCGGCGCAGCGGCTGCGTAAGCAGCGGGGCCGGTTCGAGTCCAGCCGCCGCGTCGACGCCGGCAAGGGCCGCCTGGATGACCCGGAGTTGGACGCCGCCGCGGCCGACGCCGCCGAGCTGGCCACCCGCCTGGCCCGGGGCGAGGCACGCCTGTTCCGGGTGGCGCTCTACCTCACGGTTCATGGATCCAGTCCGGAGGACCTCGCCGAGCGGGTGGTGGAGCTCCGCGGACTGGCGTCGTCGCTGCTGCTTGATACCGCTCAGGCCACCTGGCGGCAGCTGCAGGGCTGGATCACCAGCCTACCCCTCGCCTACGACGCCCTCGCCATGTGCCGGGTGTTCGACACCGACGCCCTGGCCGCCGCGTTCCCGTTCACCAGCCCCGACCTGCCCACCACCGCCGGGGACACCGGCACGGGTGTGCTGTACGGGCTGAACCTGCACTCGGCTGGTGTCGTGGTGTGGGACCGGTGGGCGCAGCCCAACTACAACGCCGTCATCCTGGCCCGCTCCGGCGAAGGCAAGTCCTACCTCGCCAAACTCGACCTACTCCGCAACCTCTACCTCGGGGTGGAAGCGTTCGTCATCGACCCCGAAGACGAATACCTCCCCCTCGCCCAAGCGGTCGGCGGGACGATCATCCGGCCCGGGGCGCCGGGGGTGCGGATCAACCCGCTCGACCTGTCACCCGGCGATGGCGACGACGCGCTGATCCGCCGGGCGCTGTTCATGCAAACCTTCGTCGCCGTCCTCACCGGCGGCGACACCGCCACATCGGCCGCTTCCCTGTCGCCGGAGGAGGCCGCCGTGCTGGACGTGGCGGTGCTGGCCGCGTACCGGGGCAAGGGCATCACCACCGACCGTCGGACCTGGCGGCGCTCGGCGCCGCTGCTGGCTGATCTCGCCGAGGCGTTGGGCGACCTCGACGACGCCGGGCGGCGGGTCGCCGCCCGGCTGCGCCCGTACGTGTCAGGCAGCTTCAAAACCCTGTTCGACGGACCGACCACCACGATCGGCGAAGGCCACCTCGTCGTGTACGCCATCAAAGACCTACCCGCCGAGCTGCAACCGGTCGGCACGCTGCTCACCCTTGACGCGATCTGGCGTCGCATCAGCACCCGAGGACCTGACGTGCCCCGCATGGTCCTGGTGGATGAGGCGTGGCGGTTGCTGTCCGGCGGGCTTGGCGGCCGGTTCCTGGAAACCCTGGCGAAGTCAGCGCGTAAGTACGGCGCCGGGCTGACCGTGGTCACCCAGGACGCCGCCGACGTGCTCGCCACGAAAGTCGGCCGCGCCGTCGTGTCCAACGCGGCCACGCAGATTCTGCTGCGCCAGGCGCCGCAGGCCATCGACGCGGTCGCGGAGGCGTTCGGGCTCACCGAGGGCGAACGCGCGTTTCTGCTCTCGGCAGCGCGTGGAGATGCGCTGCTGGCGTGTGGCTCCGCACGGGTGGCGTTTCACACCGTCGCTGACGACGCCGCCGAGCACCAGCTCGTCATCACCGGCCCGTCCGCTGGCCGCCGCTAACGCCGTTGCGCGCGGCCGGCGCCAGGCGCCGCCGCCCGGGAACCCCCGATCGGAGGCTTCCGTGTTCACGTCCACCTTTTTGGTTCCTCCCCCCGTACTGACCCCGCCGCCACTCCCGGTGACCTGCACCCCTGGGCAGGACGGCATTCCCGACTCGCTGTTCGGCACCCTGGTCTGCGGCAACTGGGCCATCGACGCTCCCGCCGCCGGCTGGCAGCTCACCCACGACCACTGGCCTGTGCTCCTAGCCGCGCTCCTGGGAGTCCTCGTCGTCCGGCTTGCCTGGGCTGGGTGGCGTCGGCGGGTGTGGCGTGGGCACGCGGCGCAGGCGCGGTGGTTGGAGATCACCCCGCCGGTCAGCGCGACCCCCGCCGCGACCGTGGCGTTGTGGCGGCTGCTGGCCACGGTGTTGCCGGCGCCGCGCCGGTGGGCGCTGCGCCCTCCCCGGCTGATCTGGGAGGTGCACGCCGACCCGAAGGGGATGCGGTGCGGGATGTGGCTGCCACCCGGGGTCAACCCCACCGCCGTGCAGCGTGCCCTGCACCGGGCGTGGCCCGGTGCCCTGGCCCGGCAGCGCCCGGCACCCGCCTTCGCACCGGGAACCGCCGTGGCGGCGATGGTGTTGCGGCCGACTCAGCCGGAGTGGCTGCCGCTGGTGGAGGACCCGTCACCACCGCGTACCCCCCGGCATTTCGATGCGCCGCCGACCGACGAGGATCGCCTCCGCGCGGTCTACGACGGTTTGGCCGCCGCCGGACGCACCGGTGGTGGGCTGTTGCAGGTCCACATCACCCGCGCTCCCGGCCACCGCCTCGCCGCCCTGCGCCGGGCCACCGTCAACCCTAAGAGTGCCCGCCGCGCCGGAGGCGCCGCCCGTGTCGCCATGGCCCTGGCCAACGGGCTGCGGGCGCTGCTGCTCGGTGTGATCGATGTCCTGACCCCCGGGTCGTCGGGCACGAAGCACGCGGCGCAGCGCAGCGATCCGTACACCGCCGAGCTGGCCCGGCAAGCCCGGACCAAGCTCGCCGCCGCGCCGCACCTGCTCGTCGCCGTGCGGGCGACCGCATCGGGTCCGACGGTGGCTGCGGCGCGGGCCGCCGCCGCGGACATCACCTCCGGGTTCGGGCTGCTCTCGGCGCACTTCACCCGCCGCTGGCTGCGCCGGCCGTTCGCCGTGGCGACCTGGCGTTGGGTGCCCGACGCGGGCATGACCCTCGCCTCCGTGGAGGAAGCCGCCGCCCTGGCCGGGCTACCGGCTGAGCCGGCCGCGCACGGGCTGCCGGCCGCCGCGTCGCGACGCCGGCCGATCAGCCGCGACGTGTTCAACGCCGGCCCGGTCCCCACCACACCGCGCACCAGCGGCACACCCACCAAACCGCCAACCGCTTGGAGAACCCCATGACCACCACCGCACCTGCACAGCCGCCGTCGTCCGAGAAGCGCCTGCATCTGGTGCCGCCCGATGAGCGGCACGGGTTGGGCGGCAAGGTGATCGGCGTCGCCAACGCCGGCCCACCCGTCCAAGTCGGGATCTCACTGGTGGACTGCCGGCACCACATCCACGTCTGCGGCCCGACCGGCACCGGCAAGACCTCGCTGCTGCTTCAGATGATCCGCGACGACGTGGAGGCCGGGCGTGGCGTGGCCGCGTTCGACCCGGCCAAGGGCGACCTGATCCGCGACCTCCTCGGTGTGCTCCCCAAATCCTGCGGGGACCGCCTCGTCATCGTTGACCCTGACGAGAGCGTGGCGCCGCCGGCGATGAATTTGCTCGATCCGGCCGTGCACGGCGGGACCGCGCACGACGTGGCCGCCGCAGTCACGTCCGTCATGTCGAAGGTCTGGGCGCGGTGGTGGGGGCACCGCACCGCCGACATCTGCTATCACGGACTGCTCACGTTGGCCCATCATCCGGGCTCCACGCTGGCGCATCTGCCGAGGTTGTTGTCCGACGCGAAATGGCGTGCCGGTTACGTGCGGGCGGTCACCACCAGCCTCGGCACGTGGGAGGGCAACACCCTCGCGGAGTTTTGGGAAGGGTTCAACGCCCTACCCACCGGGCAACGCGCCGGCCTCGTCGCGCCGCTGCTGTCCCGGCTGCGCCTCGTGCTGGCGCATCCTCTCGCGAGCGCGCTGTTCGGGGTGCCGGCCACCACGTTCCGGTTCGCCGACATCCTCGACGGCGGGGTGCTGCTGTGCCGCCTCCCCAAAGGCGTGATCGGTGAGGACGGCACCCGCCTGATCGGGTCGCTGTTACTGGCCGGGTTGTGGCAGGCCACTGCCGCCCGCGCCCGCATCCCCGAAGAACAGCGTCAGGACGCGATGGTGGTGCTGGACGAGTGCCACAACTTCCTGCACCTGCCCATCGGCATTGATGACGCCCTCGCCGAGGCCCGCGGCTTGCACACCTCGTTCGTCATGGCGCACCAGTACCTCGGGCAACTGTCCTCGGACATGGCGGAGGCGATCGACGCGAACGCCCGGAACAAGGTGTACTTCGCGCTCGCCCCCAAGGACGCCGTCGACCAGGCCCACCACGTGCGCCCGTACCTCGACCACGGCGACCTGATGCGCCTGGGCGGGTACGAAGTGGTTCTGCGGCCGGTCGCTGGCGGGCGGGTCGTGCCGCCGGTCACCGCAAACACCATCGCGCCGCCCCGGCCGAGCAGCGCGCGGGCCGGCGAGCTGCGCCAGGCCGCCCGAACCTGCTCCGGCCTGCCGATGAACCAGCGGCGCACGCTGCTCGCCGAGGCAGCCACGACCGGTGCTGGTGCCTTCGATGACGACGAGATGGACCTCCCCGCCGGGTTGCTGCCGCACACCGATCTGGTGGGGGTGAACACCTTCGTTCCCGCTTCTGCCGATGCCTTTGTGCAGGGCGAGAGGTCTCGCGAGGGTTCTCGCCTGTCCTGGGTCGACCACGAACCCTCGGGTCAACACCCGCCCATGAACACGGACAACCCGCAGCTCGGCGGCGATGAGGAGGACTGGTGGACCGGAACCGACTGATAGGAGATATCACTCCCAGTGGAAACACTGTGGCCATGCCGGCCTCGCGGCTACCCGCCGCCGTGGTCACC
This sequence comes from Pilimelia sp., assembly GCA_035634075.1. Taxonomy (GTDB): domain Bacteria; phylum Actinomycetota; class Actinomycetes; order Mycobacteriales; family Micromonosporaceae; genus DASQDS01. The sequence continues at coordinate 6,429 of DASQDS010000674.1, forward strand.
GAAGTCGCCCGACTCACCCCCCGAGACCGTCTCATCCTCGACCTCCTTGCCGACCACCACACCTTCACCACCGACCAGCTCGCCCACCTCGCGTTCGGTTCCCTCGGTCGTGCCCGCAACCGCCTCAGCGACCTGCACCGTCGAGGTGTCCTTGATCGTTTCCGGCACTTTCACCGGCCGGGGTCGCAATCGTGGCGGTGGACCCTCGGCCCGGTCGGCGCGGCGATCGTGGCCGCTGGCCGTAACGAGGCGCCGCCGCGCCCGGCCACCGTGCGCGACACCACGGCCCGGCTGGCGACATCTCCGACGCTGGCGCACCTCATCGGTACCAACGGATTCTTCGTCGCGCTGATGGCTCACGCCCGTGACCATGACGGGGCGGCCCTGATCCGATGGTGGAACGAGGCACGCTGCCGTGCGGCGACCGGCAACCTCGTACGCCCCGACGGGCACGGGGTGTGGGCGGCCGGCGGGTGGCGGGTGCCGTTCTGGCTCGAACACGACACCGGCACCGAGTCCCTACGCCGCGTCGTGGCCAAATTGGACGGCTACGCGACGTTGGCCGGTACCCGCCGGGCGTTCCCGGTGCTGTTCTGGCTACCCACCTCGGTCCGCGAGGCGAACCTGCGCGCGCTGATGACCCGCACCGGGCTACCGGCGGGGGTCACCGTGGCGACCGCCGCCGCTGACCTTACGGCCGACCACGGCGGCCCCGCCGGGCCGGTCTGGCACACCCCGCGCCACACCGCACGCCTACCGCTGGCCGACCTACCCGCCCCCGACGGTGCCCCGTGGGACGGGTAGCCACGTGGGCCGCCGGCGCGGTGCTTGCCGTGGTGCTGCTGATCGTGGCGGCGGCGGCCGGGGTCATCTCCGCCGTCACCGGCGGCGGTACCGGTGGTGAGGTGTGCCTCACCACCACGGCCGGCACCGACGGCACCTCGGCCACGGTGACCGCCGATCAGGCTCGTAACGCTGAGGTGATCGTGGCCGTGGGCGCCCGTATGCGGGTACCGGTGCGCGGGTGGGTGATCGCGATAGCGACCGCCCTCCAGGAGTCGGGTTTGATCAACCATGGTGACCTTGGTGCTGCGAACGATCACGACTCGTTGGGGCTGTTCCAGCAACGTCCGTCGCAAGGGTGGGGCACCCCGGCGCAGATCATGACCCGCGACTATGCCGCTGGGAAGTTCTACGAGGCGTTGTTGGGGGTGCCGGGGTGGCAGGCCATGCCGCTGACCGCGGCGGCGCAGACGGTGCAACGGTCGGCGTACCCCGACGCGTACGCC
>DASQDS010000675.1:0-5177 GCA_035634075.1 Pilimelia sp.
TGAGCGAGCGCGGCGGGCGGTCGGGCGGGGTGGTCCAGTGAGCCAGTCGATGCGGGCCCGGCTCGCGGCGCCGCCCGGTCCGGTGGAGCTGGCGGCAATCGACCCGCGCGGGACGCCCGGCGTGCCGCCGGACATCCCGAAGGAGCAGGTGAAGGACTGGTCGCGGGCCGAGGTCACGCGGGTGGGCGCTGACCTGGCGCGGCTCCAGGAGACGCTGTACGCCGCCGAGAAGGGTGGCCAGGGGTCGGGGCGCCGGTTGTTGCTCGTGCTGCAGGCCATGGACTGCGGGGGCAAGGACGGCACCATCAAGCACGTCGCCGGCGCCATGAACCCCCTCGGCCTGCGCGTCGTCGCGTTCGGGCCACCGACGGCGGAGGAGCGCGAGCACGACTTCCTGTGGCGGATCCGGCGCGGGGTGCCGGAGCCCGGGATCGTCGGGGTGTTCAACCGCTCACACTACGAGGACGTCCTGATCGCGCGGGTGGAGTCCCTCGTGCCGCCGCCCGTGTGGGAGGCCCGGTACGACGAGATCAACGCCTTCGAGCGGGAGCTGGCCGACGACGGCGTGGCGCTGGTCAAGGTCTTCCTGCACATCTCGTACGCGGAACAGCACCAGCGGCTGCTGGACCGCCTGGACGACCCGACGAAGCGGTGGAAGTACAACCCGGCCGACATCGACGCCCGGGCCCGGTGGGGCGATTACCACGAGGCGTACGAGGCGGCCCTGGGCAGGTGCTCGACGGAGCACGCGCCATGGTTCGTCGTCCCGGCGGACCGGAAGTGGTATCGCAACTGGGCGGTGGCCCACCTGGTGCGCGAAACATTGGACGGGATGAGGCTTGCCTACCCGGAGCCCGACTAGGACCTCCACGCGGAGCGTCGCAGGTTGATGTCGACGCGGAGCGTCGCCGGCTGATGACTTCCGGCGAGGAGCGGCCTGCCTAAGGTGAACGACAGGTAAACGCGGGATGAACCCATTCTCCCCGGGTGGGATCCGCCTCAGCTGTTCGCCTCCCCGTTACCTAGCATTCCCTCCGGGTTCGCGCGCCCGTGCCGCCCGTCCGCTGTCGCATCGAGGTCGCCGTGAAGTTTTCCTTCCGCCCCACCGAGGGCGCCTTCTACGAGCTCTTCACCCGGGCCGCCGCCAACCTCGTCCGCGGGACGGAGCTGCTCGCCGAACTGGCGCTGCCGGGCTCCGACGTGCAGTCGGTGAGCGAGCGGCTGATCGAGGTGGAGCACGACAGCGACACGATCACCCACGAGCTCTACAAGAAGATCAATTCCACTTTCGTCACGCCGTTCGACCGGGAGGACATCTACCAGCTCGGTTCGCAGCTGGACGACGTCATGGACCACCTCGAGGCGGTCGGGACCCTGATCTACCTGTACGGCCTGACCAAGCTGCCGGCGCTCCCCCGGGAGATGCACGAGCTGGTCGACGTGCTGGACCAGCAGGCGAAGATCACCGCGGACGCCATGCCCCGGCTGCGCTCGATGAAGGACCTGTCCGACTACTGGGTCGAGATCAACCGGCTGGAGAACGAGGGCGACCGGGCGTACCGGATGCTGCTGGTCCGGCTGTTCTCCGGCGAGTACGACGCGCTGACGGTGCTGAAGATGAAGGAGGTCGCCGACGAGCTGGAGGCGGCCTGCGACGCCTTCGAGCACGTGGCGAACACCGTCGAGACCATCGCGGTCAAGGAGTCCTGAGCACGTGAGTGTCGAGCTCGCCGCCGTGCTCGCCGTCATCGCGGTCGCGATGGCGTTCGACTACACCAACGGTTTCCACGACGCCGCCAACGCGATCGCCACCAGCGTGTCCACCCGGGCCCTCACGCCGCGGGCCGCGCTGGCGATGGCGGCGGTCGGCAACTTCATCGGGGCGCACTTCGGCGAGAAGGTCGCCTCCACGGTGGGCGGTGGTCTGGTGACGCTGCCGACCGGTACGGCAAGCCTGGGCGTCGTGTTCGCCGGCGTGCTGGGGGCGATCGCCTGGAACCTCGTCACCTGGTATTTCGGGCTCCCCTCCTCGTCGTCGCACGCCCTGTTCGGCGGGCTGGTCGGCGCCACGCTCTTCGCCGCCGGCGGCGAGGTGAAGTGGGCGAACATCGTGGAGAAGGTCCTCATCCCGATGGTCGTCTCGCCGGTGGTCGGCTTCGGCCTCGGCTTCCTGGTCATGCTGTCCGTGCTGTGGATCTTCCGGAACGGCCACCCCGGCAAGCTGAACCGCGGCTTCCGGTGGGCGCAGACCGTGTCCGCCGCGGCGATGTCGGTGGGCCACGGCATGCAGGACGCGGCGAAGACGATCGGCGTCGTCGTGCTGGCGCTCTACATCGGCGGCTACCAGAGCGAGGCGACCGACATCCCCGAGTGGACGATCTGGACCTCGGCGACGGTGCTGGCGGCCGGCACGTACGCGGGCGGCTGGCGGATCATCCGCACCCTCGGCCGGAAGATCATCGACCTGCGCCCGCCGGAGGGCTTCGCGGCCGAGACGGTCGCCAGCGGCGTGCTGTACTTCAACGCCCTGGTGCTCGGCGCCCCGATCTCCACCACGCACACGATCACCTCCGCGATCATGGGTGTGGGTGCCACGAAGAAGCTGTCCGCCATCCGCTGGGGCGTCGCCGGCAACATCGTCGGCGCCTGGATCCTGACCTTCCCCGCCGCCGGCGGCATCGCCTGCCTGGTCTACTTCATGGTCCGCCCGCTGTTCTCGTAAGCGGAGGGTCGGCGCCTGAGATCTTGGTCCCGTACCCCCCGGAAACGGTGGCTTGCGGACCATGATCGCGAGCGGGGCGTACCGGGGGCGGCGCAGGGGGAGTGGGGGTGGCGGTAGTTGGGACATCTCAACAATTTCCACCACTACCGTACTCGGTGGCTCGATCTCTTCGGGGACCGATCGCCGGGAGCGACCCAGTTGATCTTCGGCGCGGGCTGGCGCGCCCGCACGGTGTTCTAGAACGTTTAAAAGTGGGACGGAGCGACACCGATTTTGCCCGCGATCGACTCCACGTCGACGCCGCGTACCGCGCCCTGACCAGGACGTCCACCAGCACGGTGAGCCCCCCGGGGCGGCATGGGGGCGACTGGTGGCCAGTGCGGCGGCAGAAGCTGTTGACACGGCAAGCACTGTTCTGACAAATTGACACAGGTTCCAACAGATTCAAAGACCAATCGTCAGCTGCGGCTTACCCTCCGCCGGACCCACCCGTCCGTGTGCGCCACGCCATCCCCTGCGGCGGTGGGCGTGCCGGCGGGCGGTGCCGGCACGGGTGCCCCGGCCCGCGTTACGACGCTTCAGCCGGGGCACCCGCCGCGAACTGGCCCGTCAAGGCGGGCCCAGCAGTCCATCCTCGTTGAGGAGAGGTAAGAAGGCGGCCACCTGGCGCGCCCGGCATGGGTAGATGCCGCGGCGGGCCAGGTGGCCGCCGGCCACTCGGACGGGGACCGCCCGACACGCCGGCGGCGGAATCAGCCGTACGTCACGTTGATCTGGGCACGGATGTCGTCCAGCAGGCCCATGATCTCCAGGGTGGTGGCGTGCGGGACCAGCGGGCTCTCCAGCTCGCCGGCGCGCAGGCAGCGCTGCACCTCCGCCGCCTCGTACTGGTAGCCGTTGCCCTTCGTCGGGCCGGCCACGACCTCGGGTTCCGCCCCGGCGCGGTGCACGGTGAACGACGGCGGCCGGAAGAACGGCGACGCCAGCTCGATGCGCCCCGTCGTGCCGGTGACCGTCGCGGTTACCGGTGTGGCGCCGACCATTCCGCAGGTGAGCGCCGCGACCGCGCCGGAGTCGTAGCCGAACACCAGCCCGGTGTTGGCGTCGACGCCCTCCTCGGTGAGCCGCGCCCAGGCCCGGATCTCCGCGGGCGCGCCGAGGAACAGGTGCGCGATCGTGATGGGGTAGACGCCGAGGTCCAGCAGGGCTCCGCCGCCGAGGGCGCGGTTGCGCATCCGGTGCTCGGGCGGGAACGGCCCGGCCACCCCGAAGTCCGCCTGCACCGACGTGACCTCACCGATGGCGCCGTCGGCGGCCAGCTCCACCGCCCGCAGGACGGCCGGGTTCGTCCGCGTCCACATCGCCTCCATCAGGAAGAGACCCCGACGCCGCGCCAGCTCGATCACCTCGGCGCTGGTCGCCCGGTCCAGCGTGAACGGCTTCTCCAGCAGCACGGCCCGGCCGGCCCCCAGGGTGGCGAGCGCGGCGCCGTGGTGGCCGGAGTGCGGGGTGGCGACGTAGACGACGTCCACCTCGTCGTCGGCGAGCATCTCCGCCCAGGAACCGTACGCCCGGGGCACGTCGTGCGTGGCGGCGAAGCGCTCGGCGGCCTCGGTGCTGCGCGAGCCGACCGCCACGAGCTCGGCGTCGGGCACGAGGCGCAGGTCCTCGGCGAACCGGGCGGCAATCCATCCGGTGGCCAGGATCCCCCAGCGGACAGGTCCATCAGTCATGCCGGCACGCTATCCCGATCATCGGCGGATTTCACCTCCCGCCGAAGATCCGCTCCGGCCGGACACCCGGCCGCCGGCGCGCGTTCATTGCTGACCGGTGGAAGGGTTTCCGTCACCGAAAGTAGCTTCCACGATGGGTGCCGCGGCCGACGGAGCCGCGCGCCTCTGCCAAGGAGGAACGCATGGCTTCGATCCGCCGATTCGCCGCCGCGGCGGTGGCCTCGGCCGGCATCGCCGCGGGCGCGGTGGTGGCCGCACCGACCCCGGCGTACGCCTATCCGCAGAACTGCACAGCGCGATACGACCCCGGCCGCAGCGCGTACTCGTACTGCGCCAACGGAAGCGGCAGCCACCGCGTCGTCGCGCGCTGCGTGGTGAGCGGCTCGACGGTCACCCGGTACGGGCCGTGGGTGGGCACCGCATCGCGGTCGTACTACTACTGCAATGCCGTCGGCGCCTCGTACCAGCTACAGGGCGACTGACGACGACGCCGCACTGGCTAACCTGACGGGATGGACGCCCCCGGCGGTATCCCGGCGCCCGCCGGCATGGTCGAGCGGGCCCGCCGGTTCGCCGCCGGGGGCGGCCGGCCCGCGCCGCCGCGCGTCGCGGCCAGCGTCATCCTGCTGCGACCCGCCGCGGGCGGCGGCTTCCAGGTGTACGCGCTGCGGCGCGCCACGACGATGGTGTTCGGCGGCGTGTACGCCTTCCCGGGCGGTGCG
>DASQDS010000676.1:0-1852 GCA_035634075.1 Pilimelia sp.
CGCCGCGCCGCCGCCCGCGGTCAGCGCCAGGAAGCCGACGGTCTGCCGGCCCGGCGCCGCCTCCCGCAGGCGGCGCACCAGCGGGCCGGCCTCCGCCGCGTCCTCGCCCAGGTCCAGCGCCGTCCGGCACAGCTCGATCACCGCGGGCAGCTGCGCGTCAGTCCACTCGGCCAGCGTGGCCGGAAGCGTGGTCATGCCGGCCGACCTAACCATCGCGGCGGGTGGCCGCCACGACGGCGTACGCGTCAACCACCCCCGTGCCAACCGTGTTGCCCTTCCCGCACAACGCCTCGCCGGTGCCGGTGGCGGTTTTGAAGGTCTGCAGGACTTCACGCGTCTTCGCGACGTCGCCGATGAGCGCCGGGCGCGCCGACCACAGCAGCGCCACCACGCCGGCGACGTGCGGCGCCGCCATCGACGTGCCGCTCAGCTCGCCGTACCCGCCGCCCGGCAGCGCCGACAGGATCCCGGCGCCGGGCGCGGCGACGTCCGGCTTCACCGCGCCGGCCGGCGTCGGGCCCCGGCTGGAGAAGTCCACCACCTGACCGGCGCGGTCCACAGCGCCGACCGAGAGGACGTCCGGGTACACCGCCGGCGGGTCGTCGACGCTCCCGCACTCGGGGCCGGTGTTGCCGGCGGCGGCCACGAAGAAGACGCCGGCGGCGGCGAACGCGGCGGTGGCCGGGCCGAGGACGCTGGTGTCGCAGCCCTCCACCGCCGGGCAACCCCAGGAGTTGGTCAAGACGTGCGGGGCGCGCTCCGGTCGGCCGTCGGCGAACGGGTCGCCGCCACGGGGGAACGGTGCCAGCATGAACTGGAGGCAGTCCAGATAGCGCGCCGGGCTACCCAGGTTGCGGTCCAGGTTGACGCAGCCCACCCACTGCGCGTCGGGCGCCACCCCGATGCCCCCCGCTCCCACGGCGGAGCCGAGCGTGTGGGTGCCGTGTCCCCCGCGGTCCCGGGGCGTCGTGGTCCCGGCCCACGGGTCGTACCAGGAGTCGTCGCCGCCGCGGTAGCCGCCCGCCAGCGCGGGGTGGGCACCGTCCACCCCGGAATCCGACGTGCCGACCGTGATGCCGGCCCCGCGGATGCCGAACTCGGACCACACCCGGTCGGCGCCGATCTGGGTGATGTTCCAGGGCGGCGCGGCCGGCGTCGGCACGCTGCCGCGCTCCGGGCCCGGGTGGGCGGGCAGCGGCCGCACCCGCTGGCTGGGCAGGATCCGGTCGACGTCGGCGCGCCGCCCCAACCAGGCGCGGACGGCCGGTCCGCCGGCCACCTCCACGGCGTTGACCAGGTAGTAGGGGGTGTAGGAGAGGCGCAGCCGGTCGAGTTCCCGGCGCAGCGGCGCCTGGGTCCGCTCCGCGTGGGCGACGAGCAGCCCGTGCACCGCGCGGACCCGGGTGTCCCGACCAGCCTGCCCGGGCGGTGCGTCCGCCGGCACGGCGCTCAGGTCGGCCTGCGCCCGCAGCACGACGAAGAGCCGGTCGCCGTGCAGGCCGGGCTGACCCGGCCAGGCGTACACGGCGGTCGCGGCCACCGCCACCGCCGCGGCGGTGAGCAGCCCGGTGCGGCGTCGACCCGCCGGGCCGGGGCGCGGGGCCACGAGGAGGGCGTACGCGAGGCCGACCAGCAGCGCGAGGGCGAGCGAGGCGCCGGCGGCGACGGCGACCCAGAACGGCACGTCGCGGCCGAACAGGACCAGGGTCACCTCCTCCGGGTCGGCGAGCGCCAGCGGGCCGGCCAGCGCGGGCGCGAGGAGGGCCAACAGGGGGCCGGGCCGGGGAGCCACCGCCCACAGGGCGGCCGCGGCGAAGCCGAGCGGCGGCAGCACCAGCAGCATCGCCAGGTG
>DASQDS010000677.1:0-6488 GCA_035634075.1 Pilimelia sp.
CGGGCCACGCGGGTCGTCGTCCAGGAGGTGTACGCCGACGGTGCGCGCCTGGCGGAGCTGGCCGCCCTCGTCGACGCCCGCCAGCTCACGCTGCGGGTGGCGGACACGCTCCCGCTCGCCGAGGTGGCGGCGGCGCACCAGCGCCTCGCCGACGGCGGCCTCCGCGGCCGTCTGGTCCTCGTGACGTAGAAACAGGCGCGCCGGCAGGGTCAGCAGCGGGGGGCGGTGAGCTGCTCGCGGACCTGCGCGACGTCGGCGGCGGCGGCGTGGGCCAGCAGGTCGGGGGCGCCGGCGGCGACGAGGTCCGCGGTCACCACCCGGAGCTGGTCGATCAGGGCGAGCTCGTTGGCCAGCCGCGGCACCTCCCGCAGCGGTTCACCCTCGGTCTCGGCCGCCATGTCGGCCAGCCGCTGCGCGAGCGCGTGCACCAGCTCGGCCCGGGACGGCCCGCCCGGCTCCACGGACGCCGCCCACCGGGCGGGCGTCCAATGGCCCACATGGTTGACGAACAGCTCGACAACCCTGGCAAGTTCCTGAGCGCTCACCCGCGCACGCTACCGCGCCGGGGGCCGGACGGGCGACGCCCGCACCGGCGGGGCCGGTGCGGGCGTCGTCGTGGCTCGGTGCGGCGGTGGTCAGTCGTCGCCCTGGAAGTAGCTCAGCAGGCGGAGAATCTCCAGGTACAGCCAGATGAGGCTGACCAGGATGCCGAAGGCGGCGCTCCACGCGTACTTCTGGGGCAGCCCCATCCGCACGCCTTCCTCGACCTCGTGGAAACTGAGGATGAAGCTCAGCGCGGCGACGACGATGACCACCAGGCTGAAGACGATGGCGAGGGGACCGCCGTCGCGCAGGCCGGTGTTCACCTCGAAGAGGGACAGCACCAGGTTGACCATGATGATGGCGAAGATGCCCACCATCGCGGCCAGCACGCCGCGGACGAACTTCGGCGTCGCCCGGATGACGCGCGCCTTGTACAGCATCGCCATCAGGAAGAACACGCCGAACGACCCGATGACGGCCTGCAGGACGATGCCGGCATATTGTTCGTTGAAGGCGCGGCTGACCAGGCCGAGGAACACGCCCTCGACCAGCGCGTACGCCCCGATGATCAGTGGGTTGGTGAGGCGGGCGAACGAGATGACCAGGCCGAGCACCAGGCCCACCATGACCGCGCCCCACATCAGCGGGCCGGCCACCGAGTTCGGCACCATGGTCCACGCCAGTGCGGCGGACAGGCCGGTGATGCCGAGGAGCCCGACAGTGCGCACCACGACGTCGTCGATCGTCATGGGGCGTACGGTGGGCGGCGCCGCCGGGTAGCCGGCGGTCGTGGGGTACGGCTGGCCGTGGCCGGGCTGACCGTAGGCCGGCTGGCCGTAGCCAGCGGGCCCGTACCCGGCCGGAGCGTGCCCGGCGGCCCGCTCGCGCTCGGCCGCCTGGCCGAGCCGGCTGAGCACCGGGTTGGAAGTCTTCACGTGAGGCCTCCTGAAGTGGTTTACCCGCACGGATGACCGTGCCAGATCAAGAGTAGACGCCCCACGCCGCGACCTGCGAGCCCAGTCGCAGATCGACATGGTAACCCGCGGTGCCCGGGGCGGGACTCGAACCCGCACGCCTCGCGGCCGCCGCTTTTAAGGCGGCTGTGTCTGCCGTTCCACCACCCGGGCGGCGCACCGTAAAAGTCACGGTAACGGTTACGCGTACCGGGCCGCACCCCACGCCGGGCGCCACACTATGGTCGAGGCCGTGACGAGCACCGCGCCGCCCGACCGGACCGCGCCTACCGCCGGCGCCCCGACCGCCGCGCCGGGTCCGGCCCACGAGAGCCCCGCTGAGACAAGTGCCACTCCCCGCGTACCCGCCTGGTCCCGCCTGGCCGCGTTCGCCCGCCGCCCGGCGGGCCGCGACCTCGGTGCCGCCCTGGCCTTCGTGGCCTTCGCCCTCTGGCTCACCGCCGGGGTGTGGCCGGACCCGGGCGCCCGGGTGCTCGCGCTCAACCCCGAGGACCAGGTGCTGTACGAGTGGTTCCTGGCCAACGACACCCGGCTGTTCCGGGGCGACTTCAGCCTGCTGACGGAGCGGTTGAACGTGCCCGACGGCGTGAACCTGATGGCCAACACCACCGTCATCGCGCTCGGCGTCGTGCTCACGCCGGTCACCCTGCTGTTCGGGGTCGAAACCACGTTCGCGGTGCTGCTGGGGGCAAACCTGGCGCTCACCGCCCTGGCGTGGTATCTGCTGTTCGCCCGGGTGGCCCAGGCGCACCGCGGTGCGGCGCTGATCGGCGGGGCGTTCTGCGGCTTCGCGCCGGGCATGCTGTCGCAGAACATCTCCCACCTGCACATGACGGCCCAGTGGCTGGTGCCGGTGATGGTCTGGTGCGTGGTCCGGCTGTACCGGGCGGCCGACCCGGCGGCGCAGCGGCCGGTGCGCGAGCTGATCGGGTTCGGGGTCGCGCTCGGCGGGCTCGTCACCGTCCAGGTGTTCATCGGCGAGGAGGTGCTGTTCCTCACCGCGCTCTCGCTCCTGCTGCTGACGCTGGTGTACGCCGCCCGCCGGCCGGCCGTGGCCCGCCGCGCCGCCCGGCGGTTCACGGCCGGCCTGCTGGTCGCGGTTGCCGTCGGGGTGGCGGCGCTGGCGTACCCGCTGTGGTTCCAGTTCGCCGGCCCCCGGGCCGTCGCGGACGGCGTGTTCGACGCCGGGTACTTCTCCGCCGACCTGGCGAGCTGGCCGGCCATCTCCCCGCTGTCGCTGGGCGGTTCCGCGGAGGCCGCCAAGCTGACGACGGGCCCGGCCGAGCACAACACGTTCCTCGGCTGGCCGCTGCTGCTCGTCGGCGCGGTGTGCGCCGGTTGGCTGTGGCGCCGACCGCTGGCGCTGGCCTGCGCGGTGACCGCCCTGGTGATGGCCGGCCTGTCGCTCGGCCCGGAGATCGTGCTGCACGGCGAGCGGACCGGCATCTCGGGCCCGTACCGCCTGCTGCACGGCCTGCCGGTGGTGGACGGGGCACTGCCGATGCGGTTCGCCCTGCCGGTGGTGCCGCTGCTGGCGGTGATCCTGGTGCTGGCGGTCGACCGGGCGCTGCGCGACCCCCAGCGCATCCTGCGCTTCGCCGGGCCGGCGGCCGTGCTGGCCGCGCTGCTGCCGATCGTGCCGCGGCCGATGCTGACCGCGGAGCGGCCGCCGCTGCCGGAATTCATCACCGCCGGCCACTGGCGCGCGTGCGTGCCCTCCGGCGGAGTGCTGATCCCGGTGCCGCTGCCCACCCCGAAGGACCCCTGGGCGATGCGCTGGGCGGCGTCGACAAACATCGAGTTCGGGCTGCCGGAGGGCTTCTTCATCGGGCCGTACGGGGCGAAGGGCACCGGCTCCATCGGCACCTACAAGCAGGTCACCTCGGCCCTGCTCGCGGACGTCGCGGCGACCGGGCGGGTCCCGGTGATCAACGACGACCAGCGCCGCCAGGCCGAGACGGACCTGCGGTTCTGGCGGGCGTCGTGCGTCGCGCTGCCGGACAGCGCGCCCAATGCCCGGCCCCTGCTGGCCACGCTGGAGAACCTGCTCGGCCCGGGCACCCGGGTCGCCGACACCTGGACGTGGCGGATCGGCTGACCGCCGGCCACGGGCGGTCAGCCGGCGGCGGCGGTCAGCCCACCCGGGCGGGCACCGGAGGCGTCACGTCGGTGAACTCCTCCCGCGGGTGGTGCAGCTGGCCGAGCGACACCACCTCGCGCCGCAGGAACAGGGCCAGCGACCAGTCCACCACCACGCGGACCTTGCGGTTCAGCGACGGGATCCGGCTCATGTGGTACGTCCGGTGCATGAACCACGCCGGGAGCCCGGTGAGCTTCACCCCGTACACCTGTGCCACGCCCTTGTGCAGGCCGAGGCTGGCGACGCTGCCCACGTGCTTGTGCTTGTACTCCACCGGCGCCGCGCCACGCAGCACCAGGCCGATGTTGTCGGCCAGGCGCTTGGCCTGCCGGACCGCGTGCTGCGCGCTCGGCGAGCACAGCGACCCGGGCGGGCCGGTGAGATCCGGCACCGCGGCGCAGTCGCCGGCGCTCCACGCCCCCGGCACCACCCGGCCGTCGGCGTCCACCACCTGCAGCGTCGGCAGGCAGGTGATCCGCCCGCGGTCGTCGCGCGGCAGGTCCGTGTGGTCGAGCATCGGCGACGGCTTGACGCCGGCCGTCCAGACGATCGTGTCGGCCGGGAACCTCTCCCCGTCCGAGAGCTCGACCACACCGTCCACGCAGGACTCCAGCCGGGTGCCGAGCCGGATGTCCAGGCTGCGCTTCAGCAACTGCTGGACCGTGTACGCGCCCATGTCGCGGTCCACCTCCGGCAGCACCCGCTGGGTGGCCTCGACGAGCACCCAGCGCATGTCGGCGGGCCGCAGCTCGGGGTAGTAGCGCAGCGCGTCGCGGGCCATGTCCTCCATCTCGGCCAGCGCCTCGATGCCGGCGTACCCGCCGCCCACGAACACGAACGTCAGCGCCCGCCGCCGAGTCGCCGGGTCGTCCGTGGCGGCCGCCACGTCGAGCCTGTCCAGCACGTGGTTGCGCAGGTAGATGGCCTCGCCGATCGTCTTGAAACCGATCCCCTGCTCGCGCAGGCCGGGGATGGGCAGGGTGCGGGAGACCGAGCCCGGCACCGCGACGATGTGGTCGTACGCGATCTCCCGCGCCGGGCCGATGATCGGCTGCACGACGGCCACCTTGCGGGCGTGCTGGACGCTCGTCACCTCGCCGGAGATCACGTGGCACCGCTTGAGCTCCCGGCGCAGCGGCACGACCGAGTGCCGCGGGGAGATGTTGCCGGCCGCGGCCTCCGGCAGGAACGGCTGGTAGGTCATGTGGGGCTGAGGATCGACGACGATCACCTCAGCGTGGCGCGCGTTGAGTTTCTTCGACAGGCGCAGGGCCGCGTACAGCCCGACGTGACCAGCGCCTACCACGAGGATCCGCTGCGTCTTCACGTCCCCTATCCTTCCCCGCCGGGCCGGGCCATGCCGCCCGCCGAGGGCCTTATGTGACCCAGCACGCCCACGTGACCTGCGTCTCCGTGGCTCGGGACACCTCAGCCGCGGCGGGCCAGCCAGGCGAGCAGCGCGGCGACGCCGACCGCGAACGCCAGCCCGACGACCGTGGCGGCGAGGGCCGCCACCGCGGGGGCGCGGCCGGCGGCGGCGAGCGCGGTGATCGCCAGCACCGAGGCCGCCAGCACCACGCCGGCGGCCCGCAGGACCCACCGGGCTACGGCCGCCGGCGCGACGAACGCGTCGTACGGCAGGACGGCGGCCAGCGCGGCGAGGCTGTGCAGCAGGTACAGCGCGGCGGCGAGGGCGAGCAGCCGCCACAGCGCGATCGGCTCGCCGTACGCCGTGGTGGCGACGACCCACCCGCTCACCACGAGGAGCGCGACGCCAGTCGTCGCCCGCCCACGGGGCGCCACCGCGGGCACCACCGGCGCGAGCAGCAGCAGGACACCGGACCTGGTGAACAGGATCACCGGGGGGTACGCGAGCACCATCGCGACCAGGCCGGCCAGGAACACCGCGCACCGGACGGCGAGGGGCACCGGGGTGGCCCGGGTCACGACGGTCAGCACGTCCCGCGCCCGCTCCGCCAGCCGCTGGATCACCGCTGGGCCACCCGCGGGGCGGAGGCGAGCCGCGCCACGTCGCGCAGCACCTGGTCCAGGCTGCCCGCCCCGGCCCAGGCCACCACCGGCACGCCGTGCTCGCGCAGTTGGCCGACCGTGTTGTCCCGCGCCAGCCGCCACAGCCGGTACGCCATGTCGCTGTGCGGGCCGGTGCCCGGCGGCCGGGCGGTCGGCGGCAGCGTGTCGATGGCCACCACGATCCGGCCGGAGCGGGCCAGCCGGGCGAGCATCTCGCCGGACCGCTCGTCCACGAGCGGGGTGAGCACCACCACGAGCGCGTTCGGCGACAGCAGCGAGGCGCCGAACACCCGGTCGTACGGCTCGTACGGCGAGTCCACCGCCCGGACGTCGAGGAGCCACTCCAGCACCGTGAGGTACTGCCGGCGGCCGCTGGCGGGGCGCAGCCGGCGCGCCCGCGGGCCGTACTCCAGGAGCGAGACCCGGTCCCCGCGGTGCAGGTAGTGCTCGGCGATGGCGGCGCTTGCCCGCACGGCCGTGTCCAGCACGGACGGCGGGCCGTGGACGCCGCCTGAGGTGCCCGCCTCGGTGAGCACGTCGAGGAGCAGCAGCACCTCGGCGTCCCGGTCGGACAGGGTCGCGGCGACGTGCAGCTGCTGCGTGCGCAGCGACACCCGCCAGTCGATGCGCCGGAGGCGGTCGCCCGGCGCGAACACCCGCACGCCGGCCAGCTCGCCGCCCTCCCCCGGCCGCCGGGACCGGTGCGCGCCCGCGAGCCCGGCGGCGCGGGGCATGACCTCGACGGCGTGGAACGGCTCGGTCAGCGGGAACACCCGCAGGGTGCGGGCGGGCGCGACGAC
>DASQDS010000678.1:0-6323 GCA_035634075.1 Pilimelia sp.
CGTCGGCCACCCGGAGCTCGACCAGGATCAGCGTGCTGTCCGGGTCGTGGCCGCGCGAGATCGCCGGGCGGCTCAGCGCGGCGCCGGCCGGGTCCAGGTTGGCCGTCGGCTCGTCCAGCAGGAGCAGGTCGGGGCGCAGCGCCAGCGCGCCGGCGAGCGCGAGGCGCTGCTGCTCCCCGCCGGACAGCGCAGCGGTCGGCCGGTCCCGGCCGTAGGGGAAGCCGACCCGGTGCAGCGCCTCGTCGACCCGCGGCCAGATCTGCGCCGGGTCGACGCCGCGGTTCTCCAGCCCGAACGCGACGTCGTCGCCGGCCCGCGCCATGACCAGCGACGTCTGCGGGTCCTGGAAGACGACGCCCACCCGTTCGCGGGCCTTGCGCGGCTCCAGCCCGTCGATCTCCGCCGTGCCCTCGGCCTCGCCGGATTCCCCGGCCAACAGGCCGGCCAGGGCGGCGAGCAGCGTGCTCTTGCCGGCGCCGGACGGGCCCAGCAGCAGCACCCGCTCGCCGCGGCCGATGGTCAGGTCGACCCCGCGCAGCGCCCACGCCCGGCGCCCCGCGTGCCGCCAGCCGAAGCCCCGCAGCCGCACGTGCGCCATCCCGCCCCCTCTCCGCCGGCGCCTGCCGGCCGCCGGTCAGCCGGCGGCGTGCTCCCGACCGGCCGGGAAGCGGGCCAGCACGCCGGTGCGGGCCAGCGCCCGGGTCAGCGCCCACCCGCCGACGCCGGCCACCACCAGCGAGCTGACCGCCGTGATCGCGATGAACGGCAGCCGGAAGCTGCCCCACGCCGTGCCGGGGTACCAGACGAAGACGTCGTAGAGCGCCGCCGCGAGCCCCGCCGCGGTGCCGGCCAGCGCCGCCACCGGCAGCCGGAATGAGCGGTACGCCGCCAGCGCGAAGACCAGCTCGGCCGCGGCGCCCTCCAGCGGGCCCTGGAGCACCACCGTCCACCCCCACGCGCTCCCGAGGGCCACCGACACCAGCGCGGCCAGCGCCTCGGTGTAGAGGGCGGCACCGGGCTTGCGGATGACGAGCCCGCCGACCACGGCGGGGACCAGCCACACGCCGTAGAGGACGGCGCGCCCGGGCATCGGGATGGCGTCCGCGGGGCCGTTCCACAGCAGGCCCCAGGCCCAGAACACGACGCCGAACGCGACGGCCAGGACCGATGCGACGACGACGTCGACGGTGCGCCAGCCGTTACTACTGCGGTATGTCATGGTGCTGCCTCCCAGTTCGGTGCTGAACCGAGAGAAGACGCACGCCGTGACCGGGCGTACCCGGACCACGGCGCGGCTGGAGGACGACCGAACTCCCTGCGCTGGCATTACCCAGATCAGGTTTGAGGGTCTGCGGCGGTGCCGCACTCTCAGCGCTGTGCGCTCCCCTGTCGGATGTGCAGTTGTGCGGCGACGCTAACACCCCGCCGGGGGCGCCGCACAGCGCCCGCCCGCCGGGTGTGGCCCGCGGCACGCGCACCGTCGGGGTGGTTCGCCGATTCGGCCGGCGCCCCGGCGCCGGTTGCCGGCTAGGCTGGCGGCGCCCGCCCCGGCACGGACGCCGGGGACCGCCCCTACCCGGGAGACGCGTCACCGTGACCGCCGCCGACCGGCTCAGCCCCCGCCGCCCCGTCGGTGCGGACGACATCGACTGGTCCAATCCGCCGCCGGCGCCCCGGCACGCCCCGGAGCCGCACCGCGCGCACCCGGGTGGTCCGGGCGGCCCCGGTGGGCCGCCGGCAGCCGGCCCCCGCCGGCTGTTCGGCGACCGGATCGGCTCGGTGGAGGTGCTGGCGGGCCTGCTCGTCCTGCTGGTCGTGTTCCGGACGCCGCTGGCCGACGCCATCTCCAGCCCGTCGCTGCAGACGTGGACGACGGTCTTCGTGTCGGTCATGGTGCAGGCCGTCCCGTTCCTGGTGTTCGGGGTCGCGCTGTCGGCCGTCATCGCGGTCTTCGTGCCCCGGTCGTTCTGGGCCCGCGCGCTGCCGAACCATCCGGCGCTGGCCGTGCCGGTGGCCAGCGCGGCGGGCGTCGTGCTGCCCGGCTGCGAATGCGGCGCCGTCCCCATCGCCGGCTCGCTGATCCGCCGCGGGGTCACCCCCGCCGCCGCGCTGGCCTTCCTGCTGGCGGCGCCCGCGATCAACCCGATCGTGCTGGCCGCCACGGCGGTCGCGTTCCCGAACAATCCCGAGATGGTGGTCGGCCGGGGGCTCGCCAGCCTGGTCGTCGCCATGATCATGGGCTGGCTGTGGCTGCGGCTGGGCCGCGCCGACTGGATCCGGCTCCCGCACCGGCCCGACCTCGACGGCGCCGCCAAGGGGGTGGCGTTCTGGTCCGCGGTGCGCCACGACATCATCCACGCCGGCGGTTTCCTCGTGGTCGGCGCGATGGCGGCGGCGACGATCAACGTCATCGTGCCGGAGCGGTGGCTGCTCACGCTGGCCGACAACCCGGTGCTCTCCGTGCTGGCGCTCGCCGTGCTGGCCGTCCTGCTGTCCATCTGCTCGGAGGCGGACGCGTTCGTGGCGGCGTCGCTGTCCCAGTTCTCGCTGTCCTCGCGGTTGGTCTTTCTGGTGGTGGGGCCCATGGTGGACCTGAAGCTGATCTCCATGCAGTCCGGCGTGTTCGGCCGCCGGTTCGCCGTGCGGTTCGCCCCGACGACCTTCGCCGTCGCCGTCCTCGTCGCGGTCGGCGTCGGGGCGGTGCTGCTGTGAACCGCCAGGCCCAGGCCGTCGTGCTGCTGCTGCTCGGCGGGGCCGTCGTGCGGGCGACCGCGACGGACATGCACCTGCGGTACGTCAAACCGCAGCTCGGGCCGTTCCTGCTCGCCGCCGGCGCGCTGCTGCTGGCGGCCGGCGTGATGACGCTGGTCCACGAGCTGCGCCGCCGGCCCGTGCCGGCGCACGACGGTCCCGAGCCGGGCGACGACCACGGCCACGAGCACGGCGGCGGGGGCCACCACGAGCCGCGGATCGGCTGGCTGCTGATCCTGCCGGTGCTCGGCCTGCTGCTGGTGGCGCCGCCCGCGCTCGGCTCGTACGCCGCCGGCCAGGCCGGCACGGCCCTGTCCAGCCAGCAGGTCACCGACTTCGCGCCGCTGCCGGCCGGCGACCCGGCCAAGATCTCGGTGCTCGACTACGCTTCCCGGGCGGTCTTCGACAAGGGCGCCTCGCTGGGGGACCGCACGGTCGAGCTGACCGGGTTCGTGGCGACCGGGCCCGACGGCAGCCTTTACCTCGCGCGGATCATCCTGTCCTGCTGCGCCGCCGACGGCCGGCCGATCAAGGTCGGCATGGCCGGCAACGGCCCGGCCGGCCTGGCGCCGGACAGCTGGGTGCGGGTGGCCGGCCGGTACACCGTGCGCACGGCCCGGGATCCGGTGAACGACGAGACCATCCCGTTCCTGGACGTCGAGACGTGGGAGCAGATCGATCCGCCCAAGCAGCAGTACGAGTGAGCTGGCCGTCGGTGATCTTCGTGACGTTTGTCGATCGGGGCGATCGGGAACATCGGGCGCCATGACTTCCGACGCAGAGGAGACCGCGCAGGCCCGCATGCGCAAGGGCCGCCAGCTCGACAGTTCCCCGCTGGCGGACGAGAGCGAGGCGGAGCGGTGGCAGCGCAACTTCGCCGACCTGCTCCAGGAGCTGCGGGTGGCGCAGACGGGCGTGCAGATCCTGTTCGCCTTCCTGCTCACGCTGCCGTTCAGCGCGCAGTTCCCCAAGGCGACGGAGTTCCAGCGGGACGCGTACATCGTCGCGCTCCTGGCGGCCGCCGCGGCCACCGCGATGATCATTTCGCCGGTGGCCTTCCACCGGGCGCTCTTCCGGCAGGGCCGTAAGCCCGAGCTGGTCCGGTTCGCGCACCGGATGGCGACCGGCGGCCTGGCCTTCATGCTGGTGGCGATGGTCAGCGCGATCCTCCTGATCACGGACTTCATCCTCAGCCGGCCGATGGCCCTGGTGCTCTCCGCCATCGCCGGCCTGTACTTCCTGGCCTTCTGGGTGATCCTCCCGGCCGCCCGCCGGAGCTGGGGCGACGACACCGGCGGCTCGTAGGCGCCGCGCGCCAAGATCCAGTCGGTGGGTTCCGATCGGTGCTACCGGGGAGTAACGTAGCGGGCAGCAGCCGTACCCGATGCGGGGGGTAGCCGTGACCACGACGCGCGATGACCGGCCGGCGGCGGACGGCCCCGGCACCACGGCGGGCTCGGCGGGCCCGCTGCCCGCCGAGGCGGGCCAGGTCGGCGAGCGGGAGGCCCGGCAGGTCGCCGAGGCGGCGCGCGAGCTGGAGTGGCGCAAACCCAGCTTCGGCAGGGAGCTGTTCCTGGGCCGGCTGCGCCTGGAGCTCATCGACCCGCTGCCGGAGCCGGACCCGGCGCGCAGCGCGCGGGCTGCCGAGTTCCTCGACAGGCTGGACGCCTACGTGCGGACGGAACTGGACGGCGCCGCCATCGAGCGGGACGCGCACATCCCGGACGAGGCGTTCGACCGCCTCGCCGACCTCGGCGCGTTCGGCATGAAGATCGACGAGAAGTACGGCGGCCTGGGGCTGTCCAACCTGCACTACTGCCGCGCGCTCGTCCTCGCCGGCTCGGTCAGCCCTGCCGTCGGCGCGCTGCTGTCCGCGCACCAGTCGATCGGCGTGCCGCAGCCGCTGAAGATGTTCGGCACCGAAGCGCAGAAGCGGGCGTTCCTGCCCCGGCTCGCGGCGGGCGAGGTGTCCGCTTTCCTGCTGACCGAGCCGGATGTCGGCTCCGACCCGGCGCGGCTGCGCACGACGGCCGAGCCGACGCCGGACGGCACCGGCTACCGGCTGAACGGCGTGAAGCTGTGGGCCACCAACGGCACGGTGGCCAGCCTGCTGGTGGTCATGGCGCGGGTGCCGGCGGACGACGGCCGGCGGGGCGGCATCACCGCCTTCGTGGTGGAGAGCGAGTCGCCGGGCATCACGGTCGAGCGGCGCAACGCGTTCCTCGGCCTGCGGGGCCTGGAGAACAGCCTGACCCGCTTCACCGACGTGTTCGTGCCGACGGAGAACGTCATCGGCGGCGAGGGGCGTGGGCTGAAGATCGCCCTCAGCACCCTGAACACCGGGCGGCTGTCGCTGCCGGCCATGTGCGTGGGCGCCGGCAAGTGGTCGCTCAACGTGGCCCGCGAGTGGGCCGCCCACCGCGTGCAGTGGGGCCGCCCGGTCGGTGCGCACGAGGCGGTGGCGAAGAAGCTGGCCTTCATCGCCGCGACCACCTACGGCATGGAGGCGATGCTGGACCTGTCCTGCCTCCTGGCGGACGACGACCGCAACGACATCCGGATCGAGGCGGCGCTGGTCAAGCTGTACGCCAGCGAGCTCGCCTGGCAGATCGTCGACGAGCTGGTGCAGATCCGCGGCGGCCGGGGGTACGAGACGGCCGATTCGCTCGCCGCCCGGGGGGAGCGCGCCCCCGCCGTCGAGCAGGTGCTGCGCGACCTGCGGATCAACCGCATCTTCGAGGGCTCCACCGAGATCATGCACCTGCTCATCGCCCGGGAGGCCGTCGACGCGCACCTCGCCGTCGCGGGCGACATCATCGACCCGGACGCCGGTCTGCGCCGCAAGGCCAGGGCCGGCGCCCGCGCGGGCTCCTTCTACGCGCGCTGGCTGCCGACCCTCGCGGTGGGTCGCGGCCAGAGCCCGACGGCGTACGGCGAGTACGGGCCGCTGGCCGCCCACCTGCGCTACGTGGAGCGGGCGTCCCGGCGGCTGGCCAGGTCGACGTTCTACGCGATGGGCCGCTGGCAGGGCCGGCTGGAGCGCAAGCAGGGCTTCCTCGGGCGCATCGTCGACATCGGCGCGGAGCTCTTCGCCATCTCGGCGGCGTGCGTGCGCGCGCGGGCCGAGCGGGCCACCCGCCCCGAGGGCGTCGAACTCGCCGACCTGTTCTGCCGCCAGGCGCGGGGCCGGGCGGAGGCGCTGTTCGCCGCGCTGTGGGACAACACCGACGCCGCGGACGTGCGGCTCGCCGAGCGCATCCTCGCCGGGCGGTACGCGTTCCTGGAGGCCGGCGTCGTCACCCCGCCGGCGGACGGGGACTGGGTGGCCGGCTGGGAACCCGGCCCGTCCACCGAGCCCGACGTCCGCCGGCGCCGGCCCCGCCGGCCCGCCGCCGGCTAGCGGGGGGTGCGCAGGCCCAGCGCGCGCAGCTCCAGTGCGGCCAGCGCCGCCACCGTGGCCGGGTCCTCCGCGCGCCACTTGGCCGCCACGTCCGGGTCGATGCGGTGCAGCCGGCGCAGCGGCTGGGTGGCCAGCGCCCGCAGGGCCAGCAGGTCCCGGCCGGCCGGCTCGC
>DASQDS010000679.1:0-1761 GCA_035634075.1 Pilimelia sp.
GGCGTCGCCGAGGCATTCCAGCTCCTCGGCGACGCGCCGGTGCAACCGGCGGAGCCGGTCGGGATCGACGTCCGCGAGCAGCGCCTCGCGGATCCCGTCATGCGGGAACAGGTACCGACCCCCGCTGGTGGCCTCGATCAGCCGGTGCCCCGCGACCTCCGTCAACGCCGCGTGCACGGCCTGCGGCTCGCCCGCCGTCACGGCGGCGACCAGGTCGGCGGTGAAGCGGCCGCCCACAGTCGCGGCCACCGTCAGCACCTCGCGGGCCGCGGCGCCCACCGTGTCGATGCGGCGCAGCACCAGATCCAGCACGTCATCGGGCAGCGCCAGGTCCGCCAGGCCCGGCTCGTCGAGCAGCCAGGTGCCCCAGGAGGGGCGCAGCAAGCCCGCATCGATCACTGCCCGGGTGTACTCCAGCACCGCCATCGGGTTGCCGCCGCTGCGCGACGCCAGCCGCGCCACCAGGGCCGGGGGTGCCGCCGACGGACCGAGCTGACCGGCCACCAGCGCCGCGATCGCGCCCTCGGTGAGCGGGCCGAGGCCGAGCCGCACGTCCACCGCCGGTCCCAGGTCGGTGCCGAACGATTCGACCGCCGCGGCGGCCGCCCCGTCATCGCCCCCGGTAGCCACCACCAACAGCCGGGACTCGGGCAGCAGGACCGCCAACCGGCGCAGCACCACGCGGCTGCCGTCGTCACACCATTGCACGTCGTCGAGGTGCAGGACGGCGCCCCCGGCCTCGTCGGCCAGGCCCACCAGCAGCGCCGCGACGGCCTCCACCACCTGTCGCTCGTGGTCGCCGTCAGGTAGCCGCGGGGCGGCGAGCAGATCCGTCAGCTTCGGAGAGAGCGCACCGAGAACGCTGGCCGTCTCACCCGCGGCCGTCCGCAACTGCGCCATGGCCACCGCACGCGCCGGCTCGGCCCGCCGGGTCACGGCCTCGACGTACTGTTCGAGGACTCCCCGCAGCACCGCCAGCGGGGTCACCTGGTCCGGGTCGCACTTGCCGTAGAGCACCGGGTGGCCGGACGCCGCCACATCGGCGGTCAGCTCCTGCACCAGGCGACTCTTTCCGCAGCCCGTGTCGCCGTGGACCAGTGCCGCACCACCCGCGCCGGCCCTGGCCCGCGCCCACCGGGCGCGCAGACCGGCGAGCTCCGCCTCGCGACCGACCAGCGGGAACAAAAAGGCATCATCGGGTACGTCGACCGGCCGCGGCGGCAACGCCGGGTCCCCGCCGTCCCTGATCCGTTCCAGGCTGACCCGCAGCGCGTCCGCCGACTGGTACCTGTCATCCGGGTCCTTGGCCAGCAACGTGGCCACCATCGCGGCGAGCGGGGGCGACACGTCGGGGCGTACGGTGTTCAGCTCCGCGGGTGTGGCGGAGAGGTGCAGCCAGATCAGCTCGCCCGCGTCGGCCGCGGCGAACGGCGGCTCGCCGGCCAGGCACTCGTAGAGCACCACACCGAGGGCGTAGAGGTCTGCGCGGGCGTCCACCGGCCGGTGCAACACCCCGGTCTGCTCCGGTGCGCTGTAGGTGAAGGTGCCGACCGCCACGTTCTCCGCCCGCACCCCGGAGCGGCCGGCGAGTCCGAAGTCAATCAGCCGTACCCGACCGTCATCGCCGATCATGAGGTTGTCCGGCTTGACGTCGCGGTGGACCAACCCCGCCCGATGTGCCTGTCCGAGCGCACCGGCGGCGTCGATCGCCAGCTCCAGCACCCGCGACTCGCTGAGCCGCTCGCCACGCAACACCTGGGC
>DASQDS010000680.1:0-2102 GCA_035634075.1 Pilimelia sp.
GCTCGACGAATGGCGGGACTGGCTGGATCATCCGCCGCCGGACGCGTCCGCCGGGTTCCTCGACACCGTCCGGTCGTTCCTGCCGGACATCGCCCGGGCGCGGGACCTCGTCGCCGGCCAACCCCCGGCGGCGCAGCGGCCGGCGGCGGTGGCGCACCGGGACCTCAAGCCCGACAACGTGCTGCTGAGCGCCGCCGGCCCCGTCCTGGTGGACTGGGAGGGCGCCGGCGTCGACATCGCCGCGTGGGACGCGGCCCGCACCGCCCTCGCGTTCAGCCGTTCCCCCGACCGCGGCGGGCGCCAGGCGCCGTTCCAGCGCCTCCTGCGGGCGTACGGGGCCGCCGGCGGCGGGCGGGTCCCGCCCGCCGCCGGCTCGTTCGAGGGCCTGCTTCGCCACCAGCTCGGCGCGTCGGCCTGGCTGCTCTGGCGGGCCCTGGGCCACCGCCCGGTCACCCCCGCGGAGCGCGCCGCCGCGCACGGCCACGCGCTGGAGTTCCTCACCGACCTGCGCTCGACGCTGGCCCACCTGCCGGAGTGGGTCAGCTGGCTGGCGGAGCTCCCACCGGCCCCGCCAACCGGTCCGCGTTGATCAGCGTGTGCTCGACCGTGTCGCCCGCCGCGTCGGCCACCCGGGCGCGCAGCGACACCGCGCCCGGCCCGGCCGGGTGGTGGAGCAGACCGACCCGCCGCGCGCCGGCACCGGCGAGGCGCACGGGGCGCCAGCCGCGCCCGCCGTCGTAGGAGACGTCCACCGCCAGCGAGCGGACCGCCGCGTCGCGCGGACCGACCTGGACGGACACGGGCAGCGCCACGGTACGGCCGGCGGGCGCCCGGCCGCGCAGGTCCACGGGGGGCGCGTACCGGACCGCGAGCAGCGGCTGCTTGGTGTACTCCGCCGCCCCCGCGGTGGAGGTGAACGTCCAGGCCGCCGACACCGCGGTGGCGAGGCCGCCGAAGTCCCGCTCCGCCGCGGCGGTCAGCCGGTACCGGTTCGCGCCGGGCGGCACGTCGAACACGGTCCCGTCCAGCCGGTCCGCCTCGCCCACCAGCGCCCCGTCCCGGTACAGCGCCACCTGCGCCCGCCGCCAGGCCGACGTGCCGACGCGCCCGGCCTGGTCGCCGTACAGCCCCGGGTCGGCGATCACCCTGTCCCGGCTGCGCCAGAGCCCGGCGTCGGCCCAGAACGGCGCGACGTTCCACCGCTCGGCGTAGCGCCGGCCCGGCTCGTACGCCGTCGGCGCCTGCGCCTGGGTCGTCCGGTCGACGGGCGCCTCGGCGCCCGGCTCACCGGCCAGCGCGTACTCCTCCAGCTCGTTCGCCCACTCGACGTTGCCCGCGTAGCGCTCGACGCGGGCGAACGGCGTCCGCGTGTAGTCGAGCCAATGGCCCGTCTTCGTCGTCGGGCTGTGCGCGATGAGCAGCCCCTTGCTGGCCCGCCGGCCGGGGCCCTGCGCGCCGTGCTCGGCGCGGACGGTCGCCAGCTCCGCCTCGGTCACCCGCTGCCGGAGCCCGGTGACGAGGCGGCCCCGCTGCCGCCACGCGGTCGCGTACACCAGCGGGCTGTCCACGGCCGTGCCGGCCGGCCCGGGCCGCGCGAAGACGGCGCTCACGACGGTGTCCATCGCGCCGCCGGCCACAGCCGGGCCGTCGTGGTGCGTGAAGACAGCCCCCGGGGCGCCGCCGTAGCTGGTGGTCGTCCGCCCCCAGGGCGCGGTGCGGGCGATGCTGACGGCGACGGACTCGCCCACCGCCGCCGGATCGGGCACCGTCACCGTCACCGGAGCGGCCGCGGCGGCGTCCACCGCCACCCGCAGGTCCCGCCGGACCGCCAGCTCCGGGTTGACCAGCACGCTGGTGCTGGGCACGTCGTGGCCGGGCCGCGCGGTGCTCACCACCGACTCCACGTGGAAGCGGCCGCGGGGCAGCCGCACCGTCGCGGTGCCGTCCGGGCCGGCGGCCACCCACGTCGAGGCCTCGGGGTCGTCGATGGCCAGCAGCGCCGAGTACGCGTCGGCCGCGGGGGCGCCGCCGCGCTCGCGGTACGCGATGGTCAGCACGGCCTCGCCGGCGCCGGCCCGAGGGCCGCCCACCGCGGACCCCGG
>DASQDS010000681.1:0-2234 GCA_035634075.1 Pilimelia sp.
GGTCCAGTACGCCGACTGGCGCGCGGCCGGCGACTGGAGTACCTGGGGCGCGCCGACCAGCAGGTGAAGATCCGCGGCTTCCGCATCGAGCCGGGCGAGATCGAGGCCGCACTGCTCGCCGAGCCGGCGGTCGCCGAGGCCGTGGTGGTGGCCCGCGCCGACGACGGCCACCAGCGGCTCGTGGCGTACCTGGTGCCGGCCGCGCCGGCCGGCGTCGACCCCACGGCGCCGGTCGACGCCGCCGCGCCGGTCGACGTCGCCGCGCTGCGGGGGGCGCTGCGCGGGCGGCTGCCCGACTACCTGGTGCCGGCGGCGTTCGTGGTGCTGGACCGGCTGCCCACCACCCACACGGGGAAGGTCGACCGGCGGGCGCTGCCCGCGCCCGAGGCGCCGACCGGCGGGGACGCCGACTACCGCGCCCCTGCCACCGGAGTCGAGCGGCGGCTGGCCGAGATCTGGGGTGCCGTGCTCGGCGCCGAGCGGGTGGGCGTCACCGACAACTTCTTCGCCCTCGGCGGCGACTCCAACCAGAGCATCCAGGTCGTCTCCCGGGTCCGCCAGGCGGGGCTGCGGCTGACCTCCAAGGACATCTTCCTGCACCAGACGATCGCCGAACTCGCGCCGGTGGTGACCGCCGCCGAGGCCCCCGCCGCCGCTGCGCCGGAGACGATCGCGGGGCCCGCCCCGCTGACGCCCATCCAGCGCTGGTTCTTCGACACGTACGGCCCGCTGCGGCACTTCACCATGTCGGTGACGCTGGAGCTGGCCGAGACCGTCGACGAAGCCGCCCTGCGGCGCGCCCTCGACGCTGTCGTCGCCCGCCACGAGGCGCTGCGGCTGCGCTTCACGCGGGCCGGCGACGGGCCGGCGGGCGACGGGCCGATGGGCGCCGGCGGGTGGCGGCAGGAGTCCGCCCCCGGCGGTGCCACCGCCGTGCTGCGCACCTGCGACCTGAGCGGACACGCCGACGGCGACCGGCAGGCCGCCATGGCCGCCGCGGCCGAGGGCCTGCGGTCCACGCTGGACATCGGCGCCGGACCGCTGCTCGGCGCGGTGCTGTTCCGGCTCGGCGCGGCCGCGCCCCCCCGGCTGCTGATCGCCGTGCACCACCTCGCGGTGGACGGGGTGTCCTGGCGCATCCTGCTCGACGACCTGGAGACCGCGTACCGACAGGCGGCCGAGGGCCGGGCCGTCGCGCTCGAACCGGGAGGTACGCCGTTCACCCAGTGGGCGCACCGGCTCGCCGGCCACGTCGCCGCCGGTGGCCTCGACGACGCCCTGGCGTACTGGACGGCGGCCGGCGACACGACGGTGGGCGGGGACATGACGGCGGGCCTGCCCGTCGACCACGACGGCGAGCCCACCGCGGCGTCGACCCGGGCGGTGGAGGTCCGGCTGGGCCGCGCGGACACCGACGCCCTGCTGCACCGGGTGCCGGACGCGTACCGCACGATGGTCAACGACGTGCTGCTCAGCGCGCTGGGCCGGGTGCTGGCGGGCTGGACGGGCCGGCGGCGGGTCGCGATCGCCCTGGAGGGGCACGGCCGCGAGGAGCTGCTCGACGGCGTGGACCTCTCCCGCACCGTCGGCTGGTTCACCACCCAGTTCCCGGTGTCGCTGGAGCTGCCCGCCGCGCCGGACTGGGGCGCCACGCTGAAGGCCGTCAAGGAGCAGCTGCGGGCGGTGCCGCACCGCGGGCTCAGCTACGAGGCCCTGCGGTACCTCACCCCCGCCGGGGTCGCGCTGCGCGGCCAGCTCATGCCCCAGGTCAGTTTCAACTACCACGGGCAGTGGGAGAGCGGGCCGGCGGGCGACGCGCTGATCCGGGCCCGGCACGACGGCATCGGCCCGGAGCTGGACCCGGCGGTGCGGCCGGCGAACCTCCTCGAGATCACCGGCCTGGTGGACGGCGGCGAGCTGCGGCTGAGCTGGACGTACTCCGACCGGGTACACGACGGGGCCACGGTGCGCCGGCTCGCCGAGGAGATGCTCCAGGGCCTGCGGGACATCGTGGCGCACTGCGCGACGCCGGGGGCGGGCGGGCGCACGCCGGCCGACTTCCCGCTGGCGGGGCTTGACCAGGCGGCCGTGGACCGGTTGGTCGGGGACGGCCGCGCCGTCGAGGACGTCTACCCGCTCACCCCGCTGCAGGCGGGGATGGTCTTCCACAGCCTGGTCGGCGGCGACGCCGACGCAGACACCGCCAGCGCCAGCGCGACCGACGCGGGCGCCGG
>DASQDS010000682.1:0-8046 GCA_035634075.1 Pilimelia sp.
GTGCGGCCGGCTTCGGCGAACTCGCGGGTGCCGTCCAGCGGGTCGATGATCCAGACGCGGTCGGCGTCGAGGCGGGCGGGCCGGTCGCCGCCCGCACCCGCGAAGGCCTGCCGCGACCCGGCGTCCTCCTCCGACAGCACCGCGTCGCCCGGGCGCGCCGTGGCCAGCGCGGTGAGCAGCAGGTCGTGCGCCACCTTGTCGCCGGCGGCCTTGAGGGCCGCCGGGTCGTCGAAGCCGTGCGCGGCGCGCAGCTCCACCAGTGCCTCGCCCGCCCGCCCGGCCAGCCACCGCGCGAACTCCTGGTCGTCGACGCGCACGCCCAATCCCCTCACCGTTCGATGATCGGTCAGCTCAACGAGGCCGAACCGGCTAGTACGCACCGGAGGAGCGCAGGACCGCCGCCACCGTGCGCAACATGATGACCAGGTCCAGGGTCAGCGACCAGTTCTCCACGTACCGCAGGTCCAGCCGGATGGCATCCTCCCACGACAGGTTCGCGCGGCCGCTGACCTGCCACAGCCCGGTCATGCCGGGCTTGACGACGAGCCGGCGCCGCATGTCCTCGGGGTAGCGGGCGACTTCGTCGGGCAGCGGCGGGCGGGGGCCGACCAGCGACATGTCGCCCCGGACGACGTTGATGAGCTGCGGCAGCTCGTCGAGCGAGAACCGGCGCAGCCACCGACCCACCGGCGTGACGCGGGGGTCGGCGCGCAGCTTGAACAGCACGCCGTCGTGCTCGTTGAGGTGAGCCACCTCGGCCAGCCGGCGCTCGGCGCCGACGTACATCGTCCGGAACTTGTAGATGCCGAATTCGGCGCCGTGCCGGCCGACCCGCACCTGCCGGAACAGGGCCGGCCCGGCGCCGCGCCGGCGCACCAGGGCCGCGATGCCCAGCAGGAGCGGTGACAGCAGGGCGAGCAGCAGTGCTGCGCCCACGCGGTCGACCAGCTCCTTGGCCACGCGGCGCGCGCCGGCCAGGCGGGGATGCTCCACGTGCAGCATCGGCAGGCCGTCGACCGGCCGGATGGTGGTGCGGTCGCCGGCCACATCGAGCAGGGCGTTGGCCAGGACGAGATCGACGTCGTGCCGCTCCAGTTGCCAGGCGAGCCGCCGGAGTGCGCCGCCGTCCAGCTCAGGCGACGGCAGCACCACGACCGTGTCGGCGCCGGCGTGCCGGGTCGCGACCGCGACCTGCTCGAACGTCCCGTAGACCGGCAGGTCGACCTCGGCCAGGCGGCTGGGCAGCGCGCCCGGGGAGCCCGGCAGGCAGGACGCCACGACGGACATGCCGTGGTACGGCTCGCGCCGCAACTGCCGGGCCATCCGCACGATCGAGGACCGGTGCCCGACGAGGATAACCCGCCGCAGGCACCGGCCGGCGGCCCAGGCGCGGTGCAGCCCCCGGCGGTGGAGGTACCGCCCGAGCAGGCTGAGCAGGACGGCCATCGGCATGGAGATCAGGACGTAGCCCCGGGCGACGGTCACGTCCGCCGCGTACGAACCCACGGCGATCACCGCCGTGAGCGCGATCCCGCTGCGCAGTACCCGTTGGTACTCCTCGTTGCCGACGAAAAGGAAGCGCGGGTCGTACGAATGGTTGAGGGCGAGGACCACGAGCCAGGCGACCGGCAGGAAGACGGTCAGGAATGCGTATGTGCGGTAACTCACCCCGCGTTCCGGGCTGCCGAATTTGAGTTGGAGCGCGACGAGTGCCGAGACAATGGCCACCGTGACGTCGGCCAGGAGCAGGCCGGTGACGTAGCGCGATTCCCAGCCGGACCGCGCTGAGCTGGCCGGTCGCGCCGTGGCCGGCAGCACGGCCAGGACATCGGTGTCCTCCAGGCCGCGCGGGGCGGCCGTCTGCACGGTCATGCCGGACCCGCCGGCAATGGCAAATATTCCCTCGGTGCACGTAACACGAAGCCCTCCCCACAAGGACCTTCGTCAATCCCGGACATCGCTGTGACGGTGCCCGGCAATCCTCGAATGGTCGATCGATCTACTCCAGTCACCCGTCCGATCGCCGACACGCTACCGGGCATTCATGTTCCTGTCGTTACGCCGTCGCCCGTCTGTCGCATTCGTTACAGCGGCGCTTGACGGCCGCGCGGCGGTGGGGCGCCGGGGGGTGGCGGGGCCGGCGCCGCCGCACGTCCTAGGCTCGGGGGTATGACCGCGGAGCAGCTGATCTCGTTCGCCCGGGGGGCGCCCAGCCTCGACATCGTCGACGTCGCCGGCCTCAAGGCCGCCGCCGCCCGCGCCTTCGACGCCGACCCGGCCGGCATCACGGCGTACGGGACGTCGGTGGGTTACCCGCCGCTCCGCCGGTGGATCGCCGAGAAGCACGGCGTGTCCGTCGACCAGGTCCTGGTCACCAACGGCTCGCTGCAGGCCGACGCGTTCCTGTTCGACCAGCTGGTCAGCGCCGGTGACGCCGTGGTGGTGGAACGGCCCACCTACGACCGCACGCTGCTGAGCCTCCAGCAGCTCGGCGGGCAGGTGCACCAGGTGTCGCTCCAGCCGGACGGCATCGACACCGACGAGCTCCGCAAGCTGCTGGAGTCCGGGGTGCGGCCCACGCTGGCGCACATCATTCCGAATTACCAGAACCCGGCGGGCGCCACCCTGTCGCTGGCCAAGCGCCGGGCACTGCTGGAGCTGGCCGGTGAGTACGGCTTCACGATCTTCGAAGACGACCCGTACGTCGACATCCGGTTCCGCGGCGAGGCGCTGCCGAGCATGCTGTCGCTCGACACGGCCGGTGCCGTCGTGCACGCCAGCTCGTTCACCAAGACCGTGTGCCCCGGCGTCCGGGTCGGCTACCTCGTCGGGCCGGCCGGGCTGATCGCCGACATCGCGAAGCGGGCCACCAACCTCTACATCTCGCCCGGCATGGTGGCCCAGGCGATCGTCCACCAGTTCTGCGTGTCCGGGGACATCGACCGGTCGGTGCGCACCGTCAGCACCGCGCTCGCCGAGCGGGCCCGCGTGCTCGCCGAGTCGCTGCGTACGCACATCCCGGGCATCCGCTTCGCCGAGCCGGACGGCGGCTACGTCCTCTGGGTGGAGCTGCCCGAGGATGTCGACGTGGCCCGGCTGGCGCCGGCGGCGACCGAGCGGGGGGTCGCCGTGGTCAAGGGCACGGACTTCCTGCTGGAGGGCGGCCGCAACGCGCTGCGGCTGGCGTTCTCGGCGGTCACCGTGGACGAGATCGACGAGGGCGTGCGCCGCCTCGCCGCCGCCGTGGCGGACGTGCGGGGGTAGCCGCCGGCTGGCGTCGGGCAGGGGCGGCGGCTGTCGGATTGCCGACAGATGACGCTCCTGGAGGGCTCAGGGCTCCCCTGCGGCAGGGACAGCGATCACAATGCTGCCAGCGCACCGCTGTGGCGGTCGCCACCCTACGCACGTAACCCCCGCCCCAAACGGCGCCGGGTGGGCCGCCCGCGCCCCCCACCCCCCGAAGCGGCCGGTCCACCCGGCGCCACCCCCTGTTTCAAGCGGTACGGCACGCGGGCGAGGAGGCGGGATGGCGATCGGCCCGGACGAGCACGGCGACCGCCCGGAAGGCGCCGCGGCGCGCGCCCTGGCCCGGGCGGTGAGTGCGCCGGTCCGCGCCGTCACCAGGATCCTCAACCCGGGCGACGAGCCCGCAGCGGCCGCGGGCCCGCCGCAGGGCAGCGGGATCGTGGATTGCGCCCTCTATGTGGACGGGGAGCGCCGCCCCGGCCCGCTGGACTACCGCGCGGCGCTCGCCGCCGCCCGCGCGGAGCCGGGGGCGTTCGTCTGGCTGGGCCTGCACGAGCCCGGCGACGCCGAGATGGCCGGCATCGCCACCGCGTACGGCCTGCACGAGCTGGCGGTGGAGGACGCGGTCAAGGCCGCCCAGCGGCCGAAGCTGGAGCAGTTCGGGAAGGTCAGCTTCCTGGTGCTGCGCACGGCGCGCTACGTCGAGCACGCGGAGCTGACCGACACCTCCGAGGTGGTGGAGACCGGCCAGGTGATGCTGTTCATCGGGCCGCAGTTCGTGATCAGCGTGCGGCACGGCGACGCGTGCCGGCTGGCTCCCGTGCGGGCGGACCTGGAGACCAAGCGGGAGCTGCTGCGTGAGGGCGCCTGGGCGGTCGCGTACGCGGTCACCGACCGGGTCGTCGATCTCTACCTCGACGTCGCGATGCGGCTGGAGCAGGATCTGGACACGATCGAGGAGTTCGTGTTCTCCCGGGAGCCGGACAGCGGCGAGGGCGCCGTGCAGCAGATCTACCAGCTCAAGCGCGAGCTGGTGGAGTTCCGCCGGGCGGCCGCGCCCCTGCAGCGGCCGCTCCAGACGCTGATCGGGGACACCGGCGCCGGCGTGCCCGAGACTGTCCGCCGCTACTTCCGCGACGTGCAGGACCACCTGACCCGCACGGTGGAACAGGTCAACGCGTACGACGAGCTGTTGAACTCGATCCTGCAGGTACGCCTGGCCCAGGTCAGCGTGGCGCAGAACAACGACATGCGGAAGATCGCCGCGTGGGCCGCCATCGCCGCCGTGCAGACGGGCATCGCCGGCGTCTACGGCATGAACTTCCGGGTGATGCCGGGCACCCAATGGCAGTTCGGGTACCCCGCCGTCCTGCTCCTGATGTTCCTGCTGGCGCTGGTCCTGTACAGGTTGTTCCGCCGCTCCGGCTGGTTGTAGCGGCGACGCGAAGCGGGCGCACCGGTCATCGCCGGCGCGCCCGCTGACGCGGACAGCCCTGCGGCGTCAGCCGCGGCTGTTGTTCGAGCGGGTGGCCGCCCCGCTGATCAGCTCGTCGGCGCTGCTCGCCGGCGTGCTGCCCGGGTCACCGAGGCCGGTGCCGGGAACGGGGGTGGTCAGGCCGGTCGCGGCGGCGCCGGTCGACCCGAGCGTGCCCGGCGTGGTGACGGCCGGCGTGGTCGCGCCGGTCGTGCCCTTGGCCGGACTGTCGACCGGGGTCAGCGCGTCACCGAGCGACTCGATCGGCGACGGCGTCGAGTCGGCCGCCGAGGACAGCGCGGGGTCCGCGCCGGCGCCCGGGTCGTACTCGTCCCACTGCTGTTGTTGCCGGCGACGGCGCAGCACCAGGGCGCTCACCGCGCCCACGGCGGCACCGGCCGCCAGCAGAGTGGCCAGCCTCGGCCAGCGCGAGGACGCCGACACGGCTGCGGCCTCGCTGCGGCGGACGGCCCGCAGGTTCGTGACCTTGGCCTTGCGGGCGGTGTCCTTGGCGGCTACCGCCAGCGGCGCCAGCGTGGCCACCGTCGTGCCCAGCCCGGCGGACGCCGTATTGCGCAGCTTGCCCGCGGCGGGGCCGACCGTCGACGACACCCCGCCGGCGGCGTGGCTGGCCGCCTGCGCGAGGTGCTCCAGGCCCTCCCCCAGCTCCTCCCGCATGAGCTGAGCGTGGGTCTTTGCCGAGCGGCGACGAAGTCCAAACACCAGTTCCCACCTCCCTCTGTCTGCTTCCCGCGTCATCCTCCACCTTTGGGTGCCCTTGCACTACCGGAACGGGCACATGGGAGGATCCGCTTTGACTATGACCAACGAGCGAGGAGTACCCGTGGCCGAGGCTGTCTACGCCACCCTGCACACGAACTTCGGGCCGATCCGCCTGGAGCTCCTGCCAAACCACGCGCCGAAGACGGTCGCGAACTTCGTCGGCCTCGCCGAGGGCACTCGTGAGTTCCTCGACCCGCGCACCGGCCAGCCGGGCACCGGGCCGTACTACGACGGCACGGTGTTCCACCGCGTCATCTCCGGGTTCATGATCCAGGGCGGCGACCCGACCGGCACGGGGCGCGGCGGCCCGGGCTACCAGTTCGCCGACGAGATCCACCCGGATCTGCGCTTCGACCGGCCGTACCTGCTGGCGATGGCGAACGCCGGGGCGGGCACCAATGGCTCCCAGTTCTTCATCACCGTGGGCCAGACCCCGCACCTGAACGGCCGGCACACCATTTTCGGCGCGGTCGCGGACGACGACTCCGTCAAGGTTGTGGACTCCATCGCGACCACCGCGACGGGCCCGGGCGACCGGCCGTACTCGGACGTGGTCATCGAGCGCGTCGAGGTCGAGCGGGTCGGCGGCTGAGCGACCGGCAGCGGTACCTTTGGCGCTATGACTGAGTGGGCGCGGCCGTGACCGAACGGCCGCCGGAGACCGTGCCGATGTGCTACCGGCATCCCACCCGCGAGACGTGGGTCCGGTGCACCCGCTGCGATCGTCCGATCTGTCCCGACTGCATGCGCGAGGCGGCGGTCGGCTTCCAGTGCCCCGAATGCGTGGCCGAGGGCCGCCGTACCCAGCGGCCGGCGCGCACCGCCTTCGGCGGCAGCGACGCCGGCCGCTTCGGGTACGTCACCAAGGCACTCATCGCGCTCAACGTCCTGGCCTTCGTGGCGTCGGTCGCGTCGGCGGGCAGCGCGGACGCCGTCGCGGGAGGCACCGGGTTCGGCGGCCTGCTCGGGTCATCGACCCCGCTGACCGACTGGGGCGGCATCCTCGGCCGGGCGATCTTCCAGGGCGAGACCGAGATCAGCGGCATCGCCGAGGGCGAGTACTACCGCCTGATCACCGCGATGTTCCTGCACTACGGCATCCTGCACCTGCTCATGAACATGTGGGCGCTGTTCGTCCTCGGCCGGGATCTGGAGGCCGCGCTCGGCCCGGTGCGGTTCGCGGCGCTCTACCTGCTCGCCGGCCTGGGCGGCAACGTGGCCGTGTACGCGCTGACCCTGCCCAACGCCCCGCCCACGGCGGGCGCCTCCACGGCCGTCTTCGGCCTGTTCGCCGCCCTCTTCGTGCTCCTGCGCCGGCTGCGCCGGGACACCTCGGCGATCGTGCCGATCCTGGTGATCAACCTGATCTTCACGTTCACCGTGCCCCGCATCTCGATCCAGGGGCACATCGGCGGGCTCGTGGCCGGCGCTGTTGTCGCCGCCATCCTGGCGTACGCGCCGCCCCGCCGGCGCACCCTCGTGCAGGCGGTCGGCCTCTCGGCCGTCCTGGCGCTGTTCCTGCTGCTGGTGATCTCCCGCACCGTGGCCATCCTGGGCGCCTGAGGCGGCACCGGTCAGGCCTGCGCGCCCTGGCGCAGCTCGGCGAGGCGGGCGGCGACGTCCGCCGGCCGGGCGCTCAGCTCGTACTCGCTGAACAGGTGCAGGGTCTCCCCGGCGTCCAGCTCCAGCAGCTCGGCCCGCAGCCCGCCCCGGGTGCGGCGGTCGACCCGGACCCGCTCGATTGTCGACCACGGCAGGTGGCGGCGGCCGGCGAAGCCGGCGATGACCGTCACCCCGGTCGCGTCGGCGGTGAGCCGTGCCGGCGCCAGCAGGTCGCGGGCCGCCCAGAGCAGCAGCGCGGTCGTCGCCACCGCGGCCAGCGCGAGCCGGACCGGGTCGTCCCCGACGACCGCCGCGAGCGCGCCGAACGCCACCGCGGCAGCCACCTTCGCCCCCGGCAGCGCCGGCCGGACGCGCCACCGCACATCCTCGACCGCCCCGCCATCGTCCATCGCCACGCGCTCAAGCATGGCACGGCCAATGTCGTGGAACTTCTGCCGAAACCCGTTGCACAATCGCGCGGCGCGTCGTTAGGCGGGCATGGACGTGTTCTCGCGTACATTCCTGCCGGCCGCCGCCGAGGCGGGCCTCGCCATCCCCACCGTTGGGCGGCATCTGCCGATCTTCCGGCGGTGCGTTGCCCAGGGCGACGCCGCGACCCTCGTCGCCCGGTGCCTGCGCCCGGACCGCCCGCTGCGGGGCGAGTTCATGCTGCTGCTGACGGAGCGGGCCCTCGTCGTCACCCGGGAGACGCGGCTGCTGCGCCGGGTCCGGCTGCACCTCAACGCGGAGCTGCGGCACCTGCACAACGTGACCTGGAACCCCGACCCGCGGCTGCCCGCCGTGGAGCTCGCGGCCACCGCCGTCGACGGCGTCCGCGAGCGGTTCCTCATCCGCGCCGGCCACCCCAAGCAGGTGTGGCACCTGGACGCGCTGTTCGCGCACGCCTTCCGGCCCCGGACGCTGACGGACCGCACCGCACC
>DASQDS010000683.1:0-7880 GCA_035634075.1 Pilimelia sp.
AGGAGACGGAGCCGTGGATCGCCGCCGCCGCGGTGAGCAAGTACGGCGACCCGGTGCACGACCGGGAACTGCTGCACGACCTGTCCCCCCTGCACCGCCTGGACCGGCTGGCCGCCCCCCTGCTGCTGGTGCACGGGGCCAACGACACCAACGTGCCGGTGCGGGAGTCCGCGCAGGTCGCCGCCGCCCTCACCGAGCGCGGCGTGCCGCACGGCTACCTGCTGCTCCAGGGCGAGGGGCACGAGTTCCTCACCACCACCGCCCGCCGGGCGGCCGTCACCGCGACCGTCACCTGGCTGACCCGCCACCTGGGCAGCTGACGACGCGGCGGTCAGGCGCTCTCCGCCGCGGTGATCGCGGCCAGGGCGTCCCGGGCGGCGTGCAGGGCGGCCCGGTCGTCCGCCGGGTCCGGCCCGCCCACCTCGTCCTGCGTGTGCAGCCGGCGGGCGTACCAGTCGGCCTCGGCCGCCCACCGGAAGCGCAGCAGCACCGGCAGGGTCGCCTCGATCTCGTCGCGGGTCACCGGGCCGGCCGCCGCGTAGCCGTCCAGCAGCTCCGCCGCCCGGGCCTGGTCGCCGGCGTAGGTCACGGCGCCGGCGAGGTCGTACACCAGCGGCCCGGTCGCGGCCGGCCCCCAGCCGAGCATGCCGGTGCGGCCGGTGGCGATGTCGACCCGGAAGGCGGCCGCGGCGGGGTCGCCGTGCAGCACCCCGTACGTGAGCTGGTCGGTGACGGTCAGCTTGGTCAACGCCGCGACCGCGTCCGCCACCGCGGGGCGCAGCCAGGGCTCGATCTCCAGGTGCGGCGCGTCCGCCCGGATGCCGTGCCAGCGGGGCAGGCCCACGTGCTGGAAGCCGTCCAGCTCGCGGTGGGCGGTGCCGAGCAGGTCGCCCCACCACTGCTGGTCGATCGGGTCCGCGGCGGCCAGCGGCCGGCCGGGCACGTGGGCGGAGAGGGCGAGGATTCCACTGTCGACGGCGACGGTGAGGCCGCCGTCGGCGGCGCGCACCGGCCGCCCGACCGCCAGGCCGCGGGCCCGCAAGCGCTCCGCCGCCGCCAGGCCGGCCTCCACCCGCGGGCGTTCCGTCGCGGCGAACAGCCGCGCCACGAACCGCGCATCGCCGGCGACCACGGCCCAGCCGCGGCAGCTGCGGCCGGCGGCGATCGGCGTCAGCTCCTGCGCGGTCCGGTGCCAGCCGGTGCGCAGCGCCGCGCCGATGCGGTCGGAGTACGCCACGGCGCGATTATCCTCCCCGGCCCGGTCCCCGGCAGGAGTTGGCCGTAACCGGCCGGCCAAATCGTTGCCGCGATCTCCCGGCCGGTCCGGCGTTCCCCCTGCCCCGAGGGGCGGAGCCGCCATTCCCCCCGGTCGGCGGTCCGGCTGAAGCTTCCCACCATCGTGGGCTTGCCCACTGTCACTGAAGTGATGGAGGGGGTGTACACCACGCGACAGGCACGTCATGATCTGGTGTTGTCACCGGCGGGTTTACGGACCGAATGGCCAGCGCCGGGGCATCCGTGCATGATGGTGGTTTTCCTCTCGCGCTCCCTTCGGCGGATCGGCGGGGGGAGCGTCCAATTCGGGGAGGGGTCGGACCGTGGAGGCACGCCAACCGGATCCCGGCGACGCCCTGACCGGCGTCGACATGTTCGCGGGACTCGAGCCGGAGGTGCGCCAACGGGTGATTGCGGCGGCGGTGCCGCGCACGTACCGCAAGGGCCAGTTGCTGTTCGTCGAGAACGACCCCGGCGAGTCGTTGATCGTGATGAAGCGCGGGGCGGTGGCGGTCTTCCGGACGGCGCCAACCGGCGAGCGGGCCGTGCTGTCGGTGGTCCGGCCGCCGGACGTCCTGGGCGAAGTGTCGCTTTTGGACGGTTCGGCCCGGTCGGCGTCCGCGGAGGCGATCGAGGACTGCACCGCCCTGGCCCTCTCGCGCGGCGCGTTCATGGAGCTGGTCCACTCGAACCCGCGCATCCTGGACGCCGTCATGCGGTCGCTGGGCGCCCTGATCCGCCGGCTCACCGAGCAGAACGCCGACCACGTCTTCCTGGACCTGCCGGGGCGGGTGGCCAAGACGCTGGTCCGCCTGGCGGGTGACAGCCAGGCACCGATGATCACCATCGAGCTGAACCAGAGCCAGCTCGCGGAGATGGCCGGCGGCTCCCGGCAGAGCGTCAACCAGGCGATCGGCTCGTTCGCGAGCCGGGGTTGGCTGCGGACCGAGGGCCGGCGGATCGTGGTCACCGACGTCGCCGCGCTGCGCCGCCGGGCCGGCATGCCCGACAAGTGAGCCGGACGCGGCCCGATGATCCGGGCCGCGTCCGATTCCGGTCAGTCGCCGGGACCGACCCAGCCCTTCGTCCGGACGGGCTTTTCCCGCTCGTCGTCGGCGGCCCCGCCGGCCGGCGAGCCAGCGCCGCCCCCGCCCGCGCCACCTCCCGTGCCGTCGCCGTCGCCGTCCGCCGGCGGGCTGCCCGGGCCCACCCACGCCATCGCCTGGACCTCGCCCGGGGCGCTCACGATGCCGCGGGACTCCAGCTCGGCCAGCGTGCCGGCGTCCACATCGACCATCTCCCCCGCGGCCCGGCTGGCGCCCGTGCCGTCCGTCCATCCCTGTGCCAGTTGGACATAGACCATCCCCGTCTCCTTATATGCTCGTCGAGATCCGCGCGGCCCCGTGTTGCCTGGGTCACACCCGGCTGCCCGACTGTAGCCCGGCCTACCCCTTATGGGGAGTGTCCGGTGTCCATCAGCCTGGTTCCCGACACGGCGCCGGATCGGGATACTCGGGGCTGGCACCACAAGTGCCGTCGAGCCGCCGGACGGTAACCATCCCGACGCGGCGGACCGAACGTGGCAGGAGGACCCATCGCCGCCCTGTGCTCCCACTGTGGCCGGAGCGCCGCGCACGACGACCGCTTCTGCGGCGGCTGCGGCACCGAGCTGCCGTCGGCGTGCGCCCGGTGTGGCCGGGCGCTGACGGCGGAGGCCGCGTTCTGCACCGGCTGCGGCGCCCAGCGGCAGCGCGGCGCCGCCCCGGCGCCACCCGCCTCGCTGGAGGACCGCCGGCGGATCAGCGTCCTGTTCATCGACCTCATCGACTTCACGCCCTATGTGGAGCGGGCGGACCCGGAGCTGGTCCGCAACCTGCAGACCGGCTTCTTCGCCGCCGCCCGCCGGGTCATCGGGCAGTACGGCGGCGTGGTCGAGAAGTACATCGGCGACGCGGTGATGGCCCTGTTCGGGGCGCCCGTGGCGACGGAGAGCGACGCGCTGCGCTGCGTGCGGGCGGGCCTGGAGCTGCAGCGGGTCCTGACCCGGTTCACCCCCGACAGCCCGGAGCGGCTGCGGTTCCGGGTGGGCGTGGCCACCGGCGAGGCCATCGTGGATCTCGCCGCGGCCCGGGACGGCGGCCAGGCGATCGTCGCCGGCGACGTGGTCAACACCGCCTCCCGCATGCAGTCCGTGGCGCCGCCGGGCGGGGTGCTGGTCTGCGGCCGGACGTACGGGCTGACCAAGACCGCGATCCGGTACGAGGAGCAGCCGCCGGTCACGCTGCGCGGCCGCTCCACCCCCACGGAGGTGTGGCTGGCGCTGGCCGCCGTGCAGCGCCGGCACCCCGACCGGGAGCCCGACCAGATCCCGCTGATCGAGCGCGAGCACGAGCTCGGCGTCCTGATCAACGCGCTGCACCGCTCGATGCGCGAACGGGTCCCCCAGTTGGTGGCGGTGCTCGGCCGGGCGGGGATCGGCAAGAGCCGGCTGGTCCGCGAGCTGTACCGGCACGCCGATCAGCTCATCGACGACCGGGTGACCTGGCGCACCGGCCGGTGCCCCCCGTTCGGGGAGAACGTGGCGTTCGCGGCGCTGGCCGACATCGTCAAGGCCGAGGCCGGGATCCTGGACACCGACGACGCGCTGGCCGCCGCCCAGCGGCTCGCCCACGCCGTCGGCGAGCTGGTCACCGGGCGCTCCGGCATGCCGGTCGCGGAGGGCTTCGTCGGCCTGTCCGCGGCGGAGGGCGAGCGCCTGGTCGGGGCCCTGCGCCCGCTGGTCGGCCTGCCCGGGGCCAAGCTGGCCGCCGAGGAGGCCGAGTCGGCCTGGCGGCGGTTCCTGATCGCGATGGCCGCCCGCCGGCCGACCGTGCTGGTGTTCGAGGACCTGCACTGGGCCGACGACTCGATGCTGCGGTTCATCGAGCTGCTCGGCGCGTCCGCCCGCGACGTTCCGCTGCTGCTGCTCTGCACCGCCCGCCCGGAGCTGGTCGAACGCGACCCCACCTGGGCCGGCACGATCACCGGCTCGCTGACCTTCACGCTGCCGCCGCTGCGCCGTGCCGGGATCGCCGCGCTCTACGCCCACATGTTCAGCCAGGCAGCGTTCTCGGCGGAGATGCTGAACCCGCTGGTCGAGGTCGCGGACGGCAACCCGCTGTACGCCCACGAGTACATCCGGATGCTGATCGAGAACGGCGCGCTGCGCCAGTCCGGCCGGGGCTGGGCGCTCGAGCACGCGCCGGACATGCCGATGCCGGACAGCGTGCACGCCGTCATCGCGAACCGCGTGGACCTGCTCGACCCGCAGGACCGCACGGTGCTGCTGGCCGCCGCCGTGGTCGGCGTCCAGTTCTGGCCGGGGGCGGTGGCGGCCGCGCTGGGCCGGCCGGTGGAGACCGTCGAGTGGGCGCTGCGCCGGCTGGAGCAACGCGATTTCGTGTACGAGCAGATCGAGTCCACGATGGCCGGCCAGTGCGAGTACCGGTTCCGGCACATCCTGGTCCGCGACGTCTGCTACCAGCGGCTGCCCCGCACCGAACGCGTCGCCCGGCACGAACGCACCGCCGACTGGCTCGACGCGCTCTCCCAGGGCCGCGACACCGACCTCGCCGAGGTGCTCGCGCACCACCGCTGGGCCGCCCACGAGATCGCGCGCACGCTGGACGCGGAGACCGACAGGTACGCCACGGCGGCCCGGGAGGCCCTGCACCGGGCAGCCCGCCGGGCGTACTCCCTGCACGTGCTGGACGCGGCGGCGAGCCACGCGGCGCGCGCCCTGAGCCTCTACCCCGCCGACACCGAGACGCTGAACCGCCTCCAGGTCGAGCTGCTCAGCCTGGAGATCGCGTTCTACCGCGACGGCAACGCGTTCCTCTCCGGTGGCGGCACCGGCAAGCTGGCCGACCTCGCGGGCCGGCTGCACGCCCGCGGCGACCACCCCAGCGCCGCCCGCGCGTGGACGCTGCTCGGCCAGTGCGCCTGGCTGGGCGCCGACCGACGGGCCGCGCTGGCGTACCTGGACCGCGCGGTGGAGCTGTTCGAGACCCTGCCGGACAGCGCCGACAAGGCCGCCGCGTACGGCGAACGGGCCCGGCTGCACATGCTCAACAGCGAAGCCGACCCGGCGATCGGCTGCGCCGCCGCCGCGCTGGAGATCGGCGAGCGGCTCGGCCTGCTGGAGGTGCAGGCCAACGCCCGGATCACCATCGGCGCCGCCCGCTACTGGGCCGGCGACAGGTCCGGGCTCGACGAGCTGTACGGGGTCACCGAGTTCTGCCGCGAGCACGGCCTGCTGGCCCTGCGCCGCGCGTCGCAGAACCTGGCCTCGGCCGTCAGCGAGGAGGGCGATCTGGTCCGCCACCGGGAGCTGCTCGCCGAGGGCCGCGGCACCGCCGTCGGCGGGGCCAGCCTCACCACGGCGTACTCCGACGAGGCGGCCGTGGCCTACTTCGAGGGCGACTTCGACCGGCTGCTCGCCGCCGCGGAGGCGTTCCTGGAGACCCCCACCGGCAAGTGGGACATGCAGATCCGCGGGGTCCGCTCCTGCCTGCACGTCCTGCGCGGCGGCGACCCCCCGCGCGGCCCGGACGGCGGCGACGACGTGACCAGCGCACTGGCGCTGGGCCGCGACAGCGGCTTCCACCGGCTGCACTGGACGGCGCTGTCGATGGGCGCCCTGTGCCGGGCCCTGCAGGGCCGCCGGACGGAGGCCGCCGAGCTGCTGGACGAGCTGACCGCCTCCTGGCACGGCGTGCCGGCCCTGGCCAGCGGCGAGTGGATCGGCGCGGCCGCGTACGCCGCCGCGCTGGCCGGCCGGCAGTCGGCCGTCGCGGTGCGCGGCATGCTCGACGTCGTCCGGCACCGCACCCCGTGGGCCGAGGCGGCGCTGCGCACGGTCACCGGCGCCGTCGCCGCCGCCGACGGCGACCACGGCAGGGCAGGCCAGCTCTACACCGCGGCGGCGGAAATCTACGCCGGCATCCCCACCACGACCGACCGGATGCTGGCCCTGGCGCTCGCCGCGGGCGCGTACCGGCGTGCCGGCGACGACGGGGCGGCCCGGGTGGCGCTGGCGGAGGTGCGGCCGTTCGCGATGCGCAACGCGGCCCCGGGGCTGCTGCGGCTGGCCCTGCCCAGCGCGCCGGCCGGCGTCGCGCAGAAGGGCCCCGTGCACGCCGCCTGAGTCAGACCGGAACGGGACGGTCGTGGGCGATCGGCGCGCTCGGCTGCGTCTTGACCTTCTGGGCGTAGACGTCGACGTACTCGCGCCCGGACAGCTCCATCAACTCGTACATGATCTCGTCCGTGATCGCCCGCTCGACGAACCGGTCGCCGGCCATCCCGGCATACCGGGAGAAGTCGAGCGGCTCGCCGAAGCGGATCCGCACCCGCTTGATCTTCGGCATGATCGTGCCGGGCGGCTGGATCTCGTCCAGGTTGAGCATCACCACCGGGACGACCGGGGCACCGCTTTCCAACGCGAGCCGCGCGACGCCCGTCTTGCCCCGGTACAGACGGCCGTCCGGAGACCGGGTGCCCTCCGGGTAGATGCCGGCGAGGTTGCCTTCCCGCAGGACCCGCAGCTGGGTGTCGAGGGCCGCCTGGGCGGCGCGGCCACCCGAGCGGT
Organism: Pilimelia sp.; assembly: GCA_035634075.1. Taxonomy (GTDB): domain Bacteria; phylum Actinomycetota; class Actinomycetes; order Mycobacteriales; family Micromonosporaceae; genus DASQDS01. The sequence goes on from DASQDS010000683.1 coordinate 6,905, forward strand.
CCACCGGGATGGTGCCCGTGCCCACGAAGAACATCCGGATCAGCCAGCCCTTGAGCCCCCGGCCGGTGAAGTACTCCGCCTTAGCGACGAACGTCACGCGCCGCTTGACCATGAGTGGCATGAAGATCGAGTCGGAGAACGACAGATGATTGCTCGCGATGATCGCCGGGCCGGAATCCGGCACGAACTGCCCACCCTCGACGTGCGGGCGGAAGATCAGCTTCAGCCACGGGCCCAACACGATGTACTTGAGCAGCCAGTACAGCACCGGTGTCCTTTCCTCAGGTGCCCGCGCCGGGACCGGCCTGGAGCCCGAGGCACCGTCGGACATGAGCCTACGGAGCGAACATGGCACGCCACAACGCACTCCCCGAACGTGCCGCCGCCGTGTCACCATTCATGCCACGGCCGTACCGCTCGCCGATCCCCCCGGGCGGCCGCCCGTGGGTTCGCGTTACGGTGGGCCGGCACGGCAATCGGCGCCCGCGCGGTGGGCGCAGCGAGGAGTGTGCGGTGGCAGCGGGTGGGGCCCGGCGCGGGCGGCGGGACAACGGGCTCGACGCGGCAGAGTACGCCGTCGCGGGCGACGTGGATCCGCGCGTGGGCGAGCACCTGCTCGACGTGCTGGCGGCCGGCGGCATCGCGGCGTATCTCCAACCCGCCAGCGACCTCAACCCGATCACCCGGACGACCACGATGCCCGCCCGACCCACCGACCGGCTGTACGTCGACCGGACGCACCTGGCGACCGCCCGGGAGTACCTTGCCCGCCTGGCCGAGGACGAGCGGGTCACCGGCGAGGCGGCGGGCGGCAGCGGCAGCGGCCCGGACAAGGCCGCCGGGTCGGATTTCGACGCCGAGTGGGCCCGCATCGTGGCCGGCTACCACGCGGAGGTCGAGCCCGGCACCCGCCCGTGGCCGGCGGCCGAGCACCTGGACCCCCCGCCGCGGCGAGACCGCCGCCGGTCGGACCAGC
>DASQDS010000684.1:0-2573 GCA_035634075.1 Pilimelia sp.
TCAGAACCTCCGGTCACCATCTCGTTCGTCACGGCAGAGTGTTCCGGGCGGCACCCTAGGCGCGGGCTGTGCGACTCCTAAGGCTTCGTTAAGCGGTGCGGTGGCTCAGGAGGACGGGCCGCCCAGCTCCATGATGATCGCGGCGCCCGGTCCGGGGCCGAGCCGCAGCGCGCCGCCCGAGGCCTCGGCCGCGCGCCGCGCGCTATCCAGGCCGAGGCCGGTCGAGTCACCCCCGCTCACCCCGCGGCGGGCCGGGTCCACCGACCCGGTGGGCAGGCCCGGCCCTTCGTCGGTGACGGTGAGCTCAGCACCCCCGCCGGAGCGCGGCACCAGCCGGATCCCGAAGGCGACGCCGTCCGGGGTGTGCGCGAAGACGTTGCCCAGCACGGCATCCAGGGCGGCGGCCAGCTCGTCCGCGGACACCGCCACCGGCAGCGGCCCGGCTGCCACCTCGACCCGCGCCGCCCGGCCGGTGTCCTCCGCCAGCACCGACCAGAAGTCCACCCGGTCCCGCACGACGGCCGCGGCGTCACACCGGGCTGGTTCGGGCCCGGTGCGACGCCGCGCATGGCGGATCAGACCCGACACGGCACGCTCGACGCCGTCCACCCGGGCCGCGACCCGCCTGGTCAGGGCCGGGTCGGGCAGTGCTTCGACCTCCAGCCGCAACGCGGTGAGTGGGGTACGCAGCCGGTGCGAGAGGTCCGCGACGGTCTCCCGCTCCTGCTGGAGCAGGTCCCGGATCCGGCTGGCGAGCTGGTTGAGCGCCGCGGCGACGTCGCGGACCTCGGGCGGGCCGCTGGGTTCCGCGCGGGCGGACAGGTCGCCGGCGCCCAACCGGTGCGACACGGCCGACAGGGCCACGATCGGCCGCACGACCGCCCGGGCCAGCCGGTCGGCGACGACGAGTCCGATCGCGATCAGCGCCAGCCCCAGGGCGCCGAGGAGCAGCCACGCGCGGTCCACGCCGCGCCGCAGGGCGGCCGCGGGCAGGGCGGTGCGCACGACGGCCGTGCCGCCCGGCAGGCCCTGGACCGCCACGACGACCTCCCGCCCGGTCGGCGTGGTCGCGTTGAGGCTGCGGCCGGTCGCCGCCAGCTGGACCGCCGCGGTGCGCCGCGCCGGCGCGCCGACGACGGTGCCGTCGGGCAGGAAAACGGTGATGGGGTACGCCGACTCGGCGGTGGCCTGCTCCACCGCCAGCCGGATGGTTTCCGGGTCGCCGGTGGCGACGAGCGGGACCAGGGACTGCGCGGCACCGGTCGCCTCGCCCACCGCGCGGTCCTCCGCCACCGTGCGCATCAGCAGGGCCAGCGGGATCAGGAACGCGACCAGCACCAGCGAGGTCGTGGCGGCCACCAGCAGCGTGAGCCGGCTCCTCACGCCGGCGACCCGGGCGCGGCCAACTTGACCCCGACGCCGCGGACGGAGTGCAGATAGCGCGGCTCCTGCGCCGTCTCGCCCAGCTTGCGGCGCAGCCAGGACAGGTGGACGTCGACGGTCTTGTCGGCACCGCCGAACGGCACCTGCCACACCTGGGTCAGCAGTTCCCGCTTGGTGACCACCTGCCCGGGCCGGGCGGCCAGGTAGTGCAGGAGGTCGAACTCCCGGGGAGTGAGATCCAGCGAGACGCCGGCCAGCGTGGCCACCCGCGCCCGCGCGTCCACGCGCAGCTCGCCCACGGCGACCGCGGGTGCCGGCGCGTCGCCGCCGGCGCGGCGCAGCACGGCCCGGATCCGCGCGTCGAGCTGCGCCGCGGTGAACGGCTTGAGCACGTAGTCGTCGGCGCCCGCGTCAAGCCCGCGCACGATGTCCGCCTCGTCGTCGCGCGCCGTGGCGATGATGATCGGCACCCGGCTCACCGCCCGGAGCATCCGCAGTGCCTCCAGGCCGTCCACGTCCGGCAGCCCGAGGTCCAGGACGACGAGGTCCGGCTGCTCCGCCAGCGCGGACTCCAGCCCGCCCAGGGCCGTCGGCGCGGCCGCCACCGCATGCCCCTGCTCCCGCAGCGCCTTGATGAGCATCGACCGGATGGCGGCGTCGTCCTCGATCAGCAGCAGGCGGGCCACGTTTGCACCGTAACGCGCGAGAACGCCCGCGCGAGGCGTCTTAGCGGCGCCCATGACCCACGACGTACGGCTTTCCACCCGGCGCCCGGCCACCCGCGCGTGCCCGTCCCGAAGTTATTCTTGGCAACTTTGTGTTAGCTACGAACACAAAGTTGCCAAGAATAACTTCGGGCCGCGCGCCTTAGCGCGGTGTTAGGGGCGAGCGGGCGCCGGCTTAGGGCCCGCCACGGCATAGTCACCGGTATGCGCCGTACCGCTCTCCTCGTGATCGCCGGCTGGCTGGCCGCCGCGGTGGGCGCCACGCTGACCGGCGTGGCCGCGGTGACGCTCATCGGGCAGGGCCTGGTCGGGGCGGAGCAGGGCCGGCCGATGACGGAGGAGGAGGTGGCCGCCGCACTCGGTGGCACCAGCCCGGCGCCGGTAGCCACCACGGCCGCACCGTCGCGGTCGCCAGGCAGCGACCCGGCGACGACCGGCGTCCCGGCGGCCGGTGCGTCGCCGGTG
>DASQDS010000685.1:0-2137 GCA_035634075.1 Pilimelia sp.
GGCAAATGCGCCGGCGGCGAACCCGCCGGCGGCGATCCGGCCGCCGGGCGGCATGCGGGCGGCGCTGCGGGTCGTCGCGGGCCTGCCGGCGGCGCGGCTGGGCATGGCCGCCGTGGCGGTCGGGCACCTCGTCATGGTGGGGGTCATGGCGATGACGCCGGTGCACATCGACGAGACGCACGCCGCCCACTCCGACAGCTACGTGCTGCGCCTCGTCGGCGTGGTGCTGAGCCTGCACATCGCCGGCATGTTCGCGTTGTCGCCCGTGGTGGGGCTGCTCACCGACCGGTTCGGCCGCCGCCCCGTCATCCTCGGCGGCGTCGCCCTGCTGGTGGCGGCGTGCGCGGTCGCGGGCACGGCGGGCGACGACACGGTCCGCCTCACGGTGGGCCTGGCGCTGCTCGGCCTGGGCTGGTCGGGGACGATGGTGGCCGGGTCGACGCTGCTGTCCGAGTCCGTGCCGGCGGCCGAGCGGCCGGCCGCCCAGGGGCTGTCGGACCTGGTGATGGGCCTCGCGGGGGCGTCGGCGGGGGCGGTGAGCGGCTTCGTCGTGCAGGTGTGGGGGTACGCCACGCTGAGCCTGCTCGGGGCGATCGCCACCCTGCCCCTCGTGGCGCTAGCGTTGCGGCCGCTGGCGAAAGGGGACGAGGGTGCGGCTGACTGACTTCTGGGGGCGCCTGGAGCAGGTCTTCGGGCGGGGGTACGCGCAGAGTGTCGCCACCGACCAGGTGCTGCCGCAGCTCGGTGGGCGGACGATAGCCCAGGCGCTCGACGCGGGGGAGCAGACCGTCGTCGTGTGGCGGGCCGTGTGCGCCGCATACCCGGAGCGGGTGCCCGGCCGGCTGCGCTGACCTGCTCGTACGGATGTTCGGCGTGTCGCCGGGGAGATCGAACAGGTGTTCGGCTATTGTCCACAGGCGGGTGCTCGTCCACAGGTCCCGGCCCGCCGGGGCGCTTTCTGTCGGACCCAGCGCCTAACGTGTCCGCGTGACGACGAAACGACCGGCGAAATCGGCGACTTCAGGGGTGGCAGCCATGGCGGCAGGGCCTGACAAGGACAGGGCGCTCGATCTCGCCCTCGCCCAGATCGACAAGCAGTTCGGCAAGGGTTCGGTGATGCGGCTGGGCGAGCGGCCGGTCGTCCAGACGTCGGTGATCCCCACCGGCTCCATCGCGCTCGACGTGGCGCTCGGCGTGGGCGGGTTGCCCCGTGGCCGGGTCGTGGAGGTCTACGGTCCGGAGTCGTCCGGCAAGACCACGGTGGCGTTGCACGCGGTCGCCAACGCGCAGGCCGCCGGCGGCATCGCCGCGTTCATCGACGCGGAGCACGCGCTCGACCCGGATTACGCCCGGGCCCTGGGCGTCGACACCGACGCGCTGCTCGTCTCCCAGCCCGACACGGGAGAGCAGGCGCTGGAGATCGCCGACATGCTGATCCGGTCGGGCTCGATCGACATCATCGTGATCGACTCGGTGGCGGCCCTCGTGCCGCGCGCCGAGATCGAGGGCGAGATGGGCGACAGCCACGTCGGGCTCCAGGCCCGGCTGATGAGCCAGGCGCTGCGCAAGATCACCGGCGTGCTGAGCAACACCGGCACGACCGCGATCTTCATCAACCAGCTCCGCGAGAAGATCGGGGTGATGTTCGGCAGTCCCGAGACGACCACCGGTGGCCGGGCGCTGAAGTTCTACGCCTCCGTCCGGCTCGACGTGCGGCGCATCGAGAGCCTCAAGGACGGCACCGACGTGGTCGGCAACCGCACCCGCGTCAAGGTCGTGAAGAACAAGGTGGCCGCGCCGTTCAAGCAGGCCGAGTTCGACATCATGTACGGCAAGGGCATCTCCCGCGAGGGTTCGCTGATCGACGTCGGCGTGGAGCAGAGCATCATCCGCAAGTCCGGTGCCTGGTACACGTACGACGGCGACCAGCTCGGCCAGGGCAAGGAGAACGCCCGCAACTTCCTCAAGGAAAACCCGGACGTGGCCGCCGAGGTGGAGAAGAAGATCCTGGAGAAGCTCGGGGTGGGCGTGGGAGCCGGCGACGCCGCCGGTGGCCCGCAGCTTCCCCCGGTCGACTTCTGATTCGCCCCGGGCGGGCGAGAGACCGGAGCGTAGACATGGCGGGGCGGCGCGGTGC
>DASQDS010000686.1:0-1701 GCA_035634075.1 Pilimelia sp.
GCGTGATCAAGGGATCGGTGCCACGACACGCCGCTCCGAGTGGCACGCATCCCTTGATCACCCGTGCGGGCGCTCGCCGCCGCGCCCGAGATGACTGGTTTGGTGGTTATGGGGTTATGTTCCGGATATCGTCGGGCCGCACGGATGGTCTGCGAGTGACGGGGGTTCCGATGAGGTTCTGGAAGAAGGCGCTCGCCGCCACGTGTCTCGGTGTCATCGCCACGCCGGTCCTGTCGGTGGCGCCGGCCGAGGCGGGTGGGTCGGCTCGCGCCGGGCTGCTCTGGGCGGCGGCCTCGCCGACGGCTGCGGGTGACGGCGGGGCGTACGCGTACGACGCCGACCTGGTGCCCGCCGGCGCGCGGGTCGCCCTCCTCTCGCTGACCCGGTCGGGCCGCACGTCCACACTGCTCACCGTCCGCGGGCTCCAGGCCGGTCACCGGTACGGCGCGCACCTGCACGTCAACGCCTGCGCGCCGGACCCGGCCGCGGCGGGCCCCCACTACCAGCAGGTGTCCGACCCGCAGCAACCGTCGACCGACCCCGCGTACGCCAACCCCACCAACGAAGTGTGGCTCGACGTGCGGACGAACGCCCGCGGGGCCGGCGTGGCCGTCGCGCGCAACCCGTGGACGTACCGCGCGGCGGCGCCCCGGTCGCTGGTTTTGCACGCCGAGGCCACCCACACCGACCCGGGCCACGCCGGCCAGGCGGGCGCCCGGGTCGCCTGCCTGACCCTGTCGAGGGCCTGACCGGGCCGCCGGTCACTCCTGCGCCAGGTCGCCCAGGCGGACCGGGTGCGCGGGCGGCCCGGCGCCGAAGACCCGCAGGTCCGCCGCGGCGAGCGGCCGGGCGCGCTGCTCGGCGGTGAGGACCGCGGTGGCGTACCCGCAAACGCGGCCCTGGCACCAGCCCGCGCCGGCCCGGCACAGCGCCGCGACGGACCGGGTGTCGGCCGCCCCGAAGTCCGTCACCGCGGCCCGGATCCGCGACACCGGCACCTCCTCGCACCGGCACACCACCGTGGCGTCGGTGAGCCAGCGGGTCCAGCCCGCCGGCGGGGCGTGCACCTGGTGCATGAGGGCGGCGAACCGCCGCATCGCCGTCCGGCGGCCGAGCAGCCGGGTTACGTCCGTTTCGCCCAGCGGCGCCGGCCGGCCGGTTTCCACCGCCGCCACCGCGCCGACCAGACGCCCCTCCACGAGCGCCAGCGTGGCCCCGCCGACCCCGGTGACCTCGCCGGCCGCGTACACGGCCGGGGCGCTCGTCTGGCCCGCCACGTCCGCGGTCAGCACCAGGTTGCCGTCGATGTCCAGCCGGGTGGCGCAGCCGAGCGCCAGCGGCAGCTCCAGCCGGGGGGTGAACCCGAAGCCGACGGCCACCGCGTCGCACGCCAGGCGGCGCACGGTGGCCGGCAGCGGTGCGCCGTCCGGCCCCAGCCGGGCCACGTCCACCGCCGACACCGCCGCGGCGCCGTGTGCGGCCACGACGGCGTGCCCCCGGTGGTACGGCACGCGGTGCCGGGCGAGGACCGTGGCGTAGCCGGCCGCCTCCCGAAGCTTGCCGCGCACCCCGGCGAGCACGCCGGGGGAGCGGGCGTAGCGGCGCGGGTCGCCCGCCTCCACCACGCCGACGACCTCCGCGCCGGCCATCAGCAGCCGGGTGGCCACGGGCAGCAGGAACGGGCCGGCGCCGGCCACCACG